>DAISHM010000168.1:0-4223 GCA_036822535.1 Candidatus Caenarcanales bacterium | reverse complement strand
CGAAGCTGAGTAAATATTTACGTTTATCAGTAGAGACTTTTAAATTTTTTGAATCAATAGTTCCATTATCATCATTTAAAGCTTCTACCTTTAGTTTTACTATAGGCTGAGTATCAAAGAAACCTGCAAAAGCAGGACTATTATCAAAAACTTCACGAGGCTTAAAGAAAACAGGTACTTCCCTTTCAGCAAGAACATTTGCTGTATTTAAAGTATCAATAAATTTAATTTTGAGTAGATTTGGCTTAGTTGTTTTATATACTAAATCAGATTTAAGAAAAGTTATTTTCACTCTATTAGTACGTTCTGTAGATTCCAATAAAAAATCTGCTGAACTAGAAATTAAAACATCATCTAAAAAAACCTGTATCCTTTCTTTCTGAAAGCCACTATCTGAACGCAAAACCGATTCTAATACCAAATTAAAAGTATCATCATCTTTTAAATTATTACTAGAAGGAAGTACCGCTAATTTAGTAAAGCGATGCTTAATTATTTCATCTTTTAAGGATGATTCTGCAAGAACTGCACTATTGAAGAAAAAAGTGAGAACTAATAAATAAAGGAAAAGAGATTTAGTAGTAAGTTTAAAAATCATAGTAATACAAAAATAATATTCCCTAGCTTACCACCACTCTGTTTCTCGATAAATAGCAACAAGAGATGATTTAGGACTAGTATCTCCATCAGGCCACTGACTATTAGTTCCTTCTTCACCAGGATGCTGCACTGAAAGAAAAAGAGTTTTATAATCATCATCGAAGCAGATACCGCAGAATTCAGCTCCTAGAGGCGCACTTGCAAATCTCAAAGCTTTACCTGCATGCTCACCTTCACTAGGTATCACAAATAAACTATTATTCCCTTGAAAAGTATATAGTCCCTTGTTTAAATTATCACCACCAATATCAGTCGCGAGCCAAAGATTACTATTTTTATCAAAGAAAATATTATCTGGGCAAGCAAAGCCAGAGTTTTCACCACCTAAAATTAAATTCTGATAAGTAAAACTCATAGATTCAGCATGATCAGCATCTTCGACAATTCTAAATAAAGAACCAAAATGATTCTTACGTAGAGGGTTATAAGTTAATGCAGCCACTATAGAAGAGTCTTTCGGGCTAATTGAAAGAGACTCTGGTCTATCCATAGCTGTAGCACCTAAAAGTTTAGCTGCTAAGCGGGTATTGATAAGCATTTCAGCTTCTGATTTAAATTTAGATCTAAGTTTTGGATTCTTAAAATCAAGCTTAAGCCATTTACCTGTCCCAGATTGCTGTTTAGTATAATCTAAATTTTTATCTAATTTCGCTACATAAAGCTCACCTTTACTAAATGGACTCAGACTTAAATCTATTTTCTTCTCTTTTGCAGCATCTTTCATAGAAAGTGGCTGGGATGAAATAAATTTATAAATATATTCAGAAGCCTTATCATCACCCATATACACTACCATTCGCTCCTGAGAGGCTTTGATTAAAGCACAGTTTTCATGCGCCATTCGTCCTAGAGAAGTGTGTTTAATTGGTTTAGACTCAGGATCAAAAGGATTTATTTCTACTATCCAGCCGTATTGCCTATCATCGAAATTGCTCCACTTATACAGCTCATTAAATAAATAATAATTTTCTTCACAAGTAAGTACTGTATTCCATGGAGTTACAGCACCACTGCAATTCGCTAAAGTACCAATCATCTGATTATAAAGCTGTTTTACCGGACCAGACACATCACAAATTGTCTCAGCATCAATACGGCGATTATATTCTCGCTGTGAAAGCTCATCTAGATCTCTTTTCCATAGACCATGATTATCTTTTACAATTTTTATAATCGACATCCCGACAGCCTTACGCTGAGCGGCTTCATTCGCTATTTCAGCAGTATCAATAAATTCATGATTAACTGCAAGCAAAGCTGTATCATCATTAATTTTCAAAAAACCTACATAATCATTATTACAGCCAAAATATAAATCTTCACTTACTCTCTGCTGCGGCAAAGCATTATCTACACTTGCGATCTTATCAGAGAAAGAGCATAGAATATCATAGCTATAGCCTTCTGGCAGAATCAAATCATCATAAGTACTAGCAGCTAAAGACCTGAAAGTACCTAATGGTGTTTTAATCTCTAAACCAGTTTCAGTGATTTTCAAATTCTCGGGATTTGAAAAATGCTCTGCTAAATTATCGCAAGAATTTAAAAGCGGCAAAGCCGCACTCAGGCCTAAAAACTTAACTAAATCTCTTCTACTAAGCACATATTTAATTTTATTATGGATGTGGCATTCCAGTATTTCTGAAATAATCTGCATCTCTACCATAATTAGGCATAGCCTCACTAAAAGCCTGTGGTGGATTCTGATACCTAAACATATTAGGATCACGAGTTATCGGATTAGATGGTTCTGTCGAATCGTAGTACTGTATTGGATAATCAGTATATTCTTCTCTAGCTTGCTGCATCCTAATATAATTATCCCTATCATCAGAACTCTTTCTAAGATTAGCGACGAAAGAACCTATATGCGGAATAGTACCTAGACCCCAAGCATAAGCTAAGCTAGAACCCTGATAAATACCTGGATATGAGAATGGAGTCACTGAACTTAGCGGCATTAGCCTCGCAAAATCCATAGCATGCCCCCCAAAGCTCTTATTATTAGACTCTACAGTCTTATAACCCCATCCAGGACTTAATCTTTTATAATCCTGTATTCTATTATCATCACTACGTGGTTCTCTAAAAGGTCTATATGGATCCATACGCCCACCACTACTGTAACCTAGTTCTCCCCAGTGTTTTAACTGCTCATTCTCTACAGTACTAGGGTAATAATTAGTGCTGTAATAAGATGGGATATTTTGATCTTTTAATTTCAATTCACGAATAAACTCTCCCTGAGCAGTATACAGACCACAGTAACCACTTTGGTGCTTAATAATTACATTTACAGCCTTAGTTTTATTAATAATGTCCTGCCAGCCATCTACACGAGTGACTTCTAAAATATTTTTATTATTAAGAACATCAGCATCACTATCTGCAAGATCCCAAGTATGTAAATCTACTAAAACCACTACTGGAGCTTCTTCTATAGCAGCGAGTGGAATTATATTAAAAAAAATACTAATAAATACTAACTGGAAAGCAGTAAGAAAAACTTTCATAAAAGTTTTCTGAGAAATCATTATAGACATAATATTCCCATTTATTTGATCTAGATCACATACACGAATTCAGAAAATTTATAAATACCAGCTGGCCTAGCGTTAGCTTCAAAAATAATAAAAACATATTCACTGAGCACTATAAAAAATAAAGAAAAAAGCCTATTCATAGGCTCAGATAGATGGCTAGAAAAATCTCTCAGAGAATTTATAAAAAGCTTGCAGTAGCTAATAATACTCGAACTTAAGCTTTTAGCTGACATTAAATAATTATCAAAATAAACTATTTTATACTCATGAATAAAATTCTGCTTTTCTTGTATTAAAAGTAAATCCGTATCTAAAATCTGAGTTAATGATTCTAAATTAATTCCTAGTTTTAAAGACTCTTCATTAAAGTATAAAGATTTAATACCAATAGATTCAGTTCCATGGCAGGGTTTCAGCAAATATTCCTTATTTAAATCCAGTTCTTTACTTAATAGTTCCTGATAAAGAATTTCAATTTTCATCATTTCCTCAATGCATATAGTCTTAGCCTGCTTAAAACCCTGAGCTAACATAAATTCATAAAATCTCATTTTATTATCAAAGATTTCACTCAAGCTAAAATAAGGATTTAATTGTTTTAAACCTAAAAGCTCCGCCTGAGCAGATATTTTTCGATGTGTATTAATTTCTTGATCTAAAGCTAAATGCAGAGTTAAAACAGTACTATACTTTTCGGTAAAGCCTTTATCTAAAAAAGTTTCAGCTTTTAAAGGATTAAAAGACTTATTAATAAAAAAACTTTTTAAAAATCTCAGGGTCTGCTCTAGGGAAGATAAATCTAAATCATAGACTAGGAGTACATCTTCAGGCATATAAACTAGAGACCTTAAATATAAGCTTTATAATTTATATGCCTATAGGAATTACCTGGCTCATAAAGCAGAGTTTTAATCGCAACAAACTGCTCACTTCGCTTATGCTTAGGATCATATTCATAAGTAATAAGACCTTTATCAAAAAAGAAAGCTTTTACCCTAGCTAAATTCACTTGCTTATGAA
>DAISHM010000167.1:0-4237 GCA_036822535.1 Candidatus Caenarcanales bacterium | reverse complement strand
TTGTCGCTGTGGGTGTGCATCCTACTTAATTCCTTTCTTGGGTTTATGTTTCAGAGATTGAAATCAGAAAGGTTCTTAATAGAGAACTTAAGAGTCAGCAGCATAAAATTAGGGCTATTGGTGAAACTGGTTTAGATTATTATCATTGCAGTACTGACATTGAGCGTGAAAAACAGCGAGTAATTTTTAATATGCAGATCGCTATAGCGAAGGAGTTTGAGCTACCTCATATCATTCATACTCGTGATGCAGAGGAGGATACACTTGCAATTCTAAAAGATCATTTTTCACAGAATGCAGGAATTGGAGTTCCGCATACTCAGGAGCATCGTGCAGCTGAGCGAAATGGCACTATACATTGTTTTACAGGCTCCGAGTCATTCGCCCTTGCTTGTATTGATTTAGGTTTCTATATTTCATGGTCTGGGATTTTAACTTTTAAAAATTCTCAGACTTTACGTGAAGTCGCTAGCAGAGTGCCTTTAGAGAAGACTTTAGTCGAAACAGACTGTCCTTTTCTAGCACCACAAGCGAAACGTGGTAAGCGTAATGAGCCTAGTTATGTAAATTATGTAGCAGAGGAATTAGCTTTAATTAAGGGACTTAGTAAAACTGAGATTATGAGCATTACTAGTAAAAATGCAGAATATCTGTTTAACTTATAGATTATGTTTAAGCTGTATTTAATTTTATTTATATTTATCAGCAGCTTCTACAGTAGCTTTCACTTAGGAGCATTAGCTAAAAAATCTAAGGCTGTTTTACCGCTGCTTAATAAAAAAGATGATGCTAAGAAAATTAATACAGCAGAAGAGAATCAAGACCTTTTGCTAGCAGGTAATTTAGAAGCGGTAATCAATGATTTTAATAAGCGTGATTTTGAAAAGATAGATGATGAAGAAGAGTTAGAAATTTATTCTACGGCTCTTATAGCTTATGGAGATATAAAAAGAGTCTACCCCTTACTAGAAAAGGCTCATCGTAAATTTCCTAAAAATGAAAAATTTAAAAACGATTTAAAAAGTCTTTTGATTTTTGATCAAGATTTTGACGCTGCTAAAGCTTTAGGCTTAAATAGCTCTGAAAAAGCACATATAGAGTTAAAGACAGCCTTTTATGGTAGTGAGAGATTGGATCTCAGTGAAGCTGCTAATTTAAAATTTGTTTATGAAGAGCTTTTAACTAAAATAGATAATAGAACCCCTTATTTCCCAAGCCGTTTAGAATATCTGTATTTTATGAAAACCGAGACAGCGAGACAGGAAGCACGGAAGACAGCCTTAGAGATAATTGATAAATTTACTAAAATTGCGTTCCCGCAGACTTTAGATTTTTATGAAGTCGCAGAAGCTTACAGGATTTTAGGTCTTTTAGCTTATGATAGTAAGGAAAATGCCCAGACTTTTTTTGAAATGGCTAAATTAAATCAGGCTAGAATGCGTTCTCTATGGTTAATTGAGGATATTAGAGTTTATAGACCTATAATGAAAGTAATGTCTCGTTCTACACGTTTCGCTTATGTTTTCCCACAGTGGATAATTAGCTTAAATCAATTTCAGTAATTCAGAAACATCATTAGCCTTATCAAGCTCATTATTTCTCTTATAAATAGCTATTAGATTTCTTATACAGCGTGCCATGATGAAGGAATCTTCTATAGGATCTAAATACTCATCTCGCCAGAAAACGCTCAGCTCTTGAGCTCTGATTACGCATTCTTCTTTACTAATTTTTCTACCACCGAAAAAGGGGTCTATAAGCTGATCTCCAAACTTTACAATAAAATGTCCAGGAGCCCCGATACCATTTATTTCCAGCTTAAGACGCTTAGCCACTAGCATGAATAGAGATGAAAGCATAATCGGATTACCTAGCTTAGTATCTATAACGGTATGCAGAAAATTATTGCGAATATCGTAATAATTAGCTTGGTTTCCAGCGAAACGCTCTTCCTCAAATAAAACTTCGTTAATTGCTTCTAAAGCCTCTTCACTAGTGGATTTAGGAGAAAGTTTTTCTGCGGCACGCTTAGCATAAGAATCTAAAATCTCACGATAGCGCTGTTCATTTAGATATGGAGTATAAATTCTAGATATTAAGAAAAGCCCTCTTTCTAAATCCTGCTTATGCAGTCTTTTCCAGTCTTCTATCATGTATTTAAGGCTTAAGCGAGAAGCATGATACCAGTTATCTAAAAGATCAACATCATTAGATTTCTGTGCTAAATCTTCTATCATCTTCAAGGAGTCTGGACTCATATTAGAGACCTGCTGTGCCATTAAATAAAGCACTTTTTCTTCAGAATCCTTTAACAGGTTCACGAAACCTCGAATTTCATTTTCAGAAAGCTCTAGACCCTTATCCATAAAAATTCTACTTTTAATAGATTATAGATAATTTAACCAAATATATCTGTTAAATTTGTATCAACTTTAGTTTTCTATACCCATTTTAGGGGTAAATAGTCATAAGAAAGACTTTTTATTTTACTGTCTTGCTCTCTTAAACGGTCTAAATGTCAGATATTAATGAAGCTAATCCTAAAAGACGTAAACTTAGCGATCTCCCTCTTTTAGCTAATAAAACTAAAGAGGAGACGGCAAATAAGATAAGTTATTTTAAAACTATGCCAGCTCAGGTTAGATCTACGGCTTCAGATATAGAAAGTCCAGCGAAAACTTTATTAGATGAGCACTGTACTTATGGTGAAATTACGTCTACGGTAAATCGAGGACGTATTTCGATTATTAAATTTAATCAGAAAAAACCGGAATAAATTTACGGTATTTTTCGAGTTCTATAAGAAAACGATTTTTTCTTTTTTTAAACCAAATTGGAAAATCTTCATTTTTAAGAGCTTCTTTTAGATAGCCTTCAGTATTTTTCTCTAATTCAAAACCATACTCTAAACAGAAACGAAAAGCACGATAGATTCGTGTAGGATCATCGATAAAACTTTGAGGATGAAATACTCTCACTAGACCATTTTTCATATCATCTAGCGCAGAACTATAGTCAATTAGCTTGAGAAAATCATTAGGGTTCAGGGAAATTAAGAGGCTATTAATCGTAAAATCTCTGCGATTTGTATCTAAAGCTAGAGATGAGCATAAATCTACCTTAGGAAAAGAAGCTGGATGAGGATAGTATTCTGTTCTAGCACTAGCGAATTCAAAACTATAATTTTCTAGACCCTCTATTCGTACTTTCACTGTTTGAAAGGGTTTAAACTCTTCTATAATTTCAATTCGTTTTTTAGTTTGTTTCTCGAAATGATTTTCTATCTCTCTTAACCATAAAGCAGCAGAGCTATTGATTACGAGATCTATATCATAGTCAAGTTCTGATTCTAGAACTAGCTTATAGATTGATTCTGAATCTAGAGAACATTCATCTTTATTTTTCAGATTAGCATTTTCATCATAAAGAATTTTATAGATTAGGTTTCGTGGTACACCGCCGACTAGACATAAGTCTAAATTAGAATTTGCAGCAAATTCACCTAGAGCTTTTAGGCTATAAACTAGTTCCTGACGAGTTTTCACTTAGTGAGGCTTTTTTTATATCTCTCCACTTCCCATTGACGAATGGATAGATCTAATTTTTCAAAGCTATTCATAGAGTCCTGAAGACCAGCTTGTACTATGGTGACTAACATATCCTGGAAAAGAAAATAAGCTAAGTTAAATTCGTTTTGTTCTGGAAGAATACTAGTTAGCACAGGGTTCCCTTTTTCTAAAAGATAATTTCTGAGAGGCTTTATGTGATTTTTAATTAAAGATTGGTGATTAGATTCTCCTTCTAAATCTTTAAGTACATCTAGATTAATATTCTGATTTTTAGCATCATAAGCAGGTTTCAGAAAATAAATCTGTTCTAGAACTAATCTATTATTATCTTTGAATAATAGTTCTAAGTCAGAATGGTGGTTTACGGTACCTATACCAGGGACATGTACTGTCGATTCTATCCCATTTTTATTTAAAGACTCACCTTTTAATTGAGCTCTGAATTTATTAGTCGCTTCTAAAGAGTCGGCGTAGACCATGCTGTAGCGATAAGCATAAGCTAATTTACTTAGCATAATGTCGATTAGGGCTAATTGAGCGACATTAGAACTTTCTATACTATTTTGCTCAGTGAAATCTTTAAAACACTCTTCTGCACCAGCGATTAGAGCTGTACTATCAAGTCCTATTAGTTCTGCGGTAAACATACCGACTGGTGAGAACATTGA
>DAISHM010000166.1:0-4248 GCA_036822535.1 Candidatus Caenarcanales bacterium | reverse complement strand
ACTACTGGAAAAAAGCTCCTAGTGAGCTAGGGATAGTAAAGCGAGATTTATATTTAAAAAATCTCCTTAAATCTCGTGATAGTAATCTTATTAAAGTTTTAATTGGACAGAGACGTGCAGGGAAATCATATATTCTAAAGCAATTCATTAGCACTCTAATTAATAAAGAGAAAATCAATCCTGAAAATATTTTATATGTAAACTTTGAACTGACTGCCTTTCAGAACATAGATGATAAGAAAAAGCTATCTAAATTAATTGAGATTTATCTTAAAGAACGTAAAATTAAAAAGAAATCTCCAGTTTATTTTATTTTCGATGAGATTCAGGAAGTTAATGGCTGGGAGAAGGTTTTAAGCTCATTAATCGCTGATAAAAATTACCCTAAAGAGATTTATATCACTGGGTCTAACTCTAAGCTTTTATCGTCAGAGCTTGCTACCTATATTACTGGACGCTATATTAATATAAAAGTTTATCCATTAAGCTTCCAAGAATATCTAAACTACCATGATAAGAAGGCTTCTAAAGAAATCTTCCTGAAATATCTCTTAGATTCACAGCTACCAGAGCTTCTGAAAATAAAAGATGAGCAGATACGGTTTAACTACATAAACAGCATTAAAGATAGCATTATACTTAAAGACATAGTCACACGTTATCGAGTCCAGAACGTCGCTTTACTAGAGAAGCTTTTTCTTTTTATTATTGATAACCTATCTAACCTTTTCTCCATAAACTCTTTAGTAAATAAGTTAAACTCACAGGGCTATTCTACTAACGCACATACTATTGGAGACTATATTAAATACCTTGAGGAAGCGATGATAATAACAGGAGCCAGCCGTTATGATTTAAAAGGGAAAAAAATTTTAGAAGGGGAAAAGAAATATTACTTAACTGATCTAGGTTTTAGGCATTATTTATTTTCAGATTTCGATTCTGGTATAGGAAAGCTGTTAGAGAATTATATATTTAATTACTTGAAACTCTCTGGTTATGAAGTTTATGTAGGTAAATTAGATCAATATGAAATTGATTTTATTGTCACTAAAGGAAAAGAGAAGAAATATATACAGGTCTCTTATCTACTTTATGGTGAAGAAGTGATAGCTCGAGAATATGGGAATTTAGAAAAGATAAAGGATAATTGGGAGAAAATAGTTATCAGTTTAGATGATGTTAAACTAGCTCCTAGAAATGGGATTAGGCATTTTCAGGCTTGGGATTTGGGGGAGCGGAACTCCAATTTCTGGCATCAAGTTAATTCTGAAACATAGAGACTAACAAGCTTAGTAAATTTGCTAAACTTACATATGTAAGAGCTTGTTGCTTTTTATATTTTTAGTTAGTACTGCAGAGAAGAGGGCTTATGGGTATCAGACCAGAAAAGCATATTAGAAAAACACCAATCTTTCATATTACTTCGCTCTCAAATTTAGCCAGCATTGTGGAATACTCTAAGCTACTAGCTCTAAACTATTTGAGAAATATTAATTTTAAAAGTATTGCAAACAATGATGTGCAATACAGACGTAGTGAGGTTAATGTTAATTATCCACCATATGGTACTTTGCATGATTATGTGCCTTTTTATTTTGCACCTAGATCTCCTATGCTTTATGCAAATATAAATGCGAGTCATAAAAGTTCTACACCTCAAGAAGAAATTATTTATTTAATTAGTTCCATTCAAACTATCGTAAATAATGATCTTCAGTATGTTTTTTATGATATGCACCCTGTTTTAGCTAATGCTCGTTGTTTTTATAAACTTGATGATATTGATAATATTAAATGGGAAATTTTCTTTGAAGAACCACTCTGTGGAGGCTTTTCAAAGTATTGGCAAAACCAAGATAATTATGAAAAGCCTCTCTGGGCGAAAAGAAAAGAATTAAGACAGGCTGAGTTTTTAGTTTATAAAGAGTTAGATCTTGTTTTAGTGGAAGAAATTATTACCTTTGATAATAGACGATGTGACATCGTCAAAGCTAGAATAATAAATAACGACATAAAAGTTAGAGTTAATAAGGATTTTTATTTTTAGATATTTGTTATGCCGATACAAGAAGTACAGGGTAATTTATTAGATTCTAAGTGTGAAGCTTTGGTAAACACAGTTAATTGTGTAGGAGCGATGGGGAAAGGCATAGCCTTACAGTTTAAGAAAAAATGGCCTAATAATTTTTTAAAATACAAAAAAGCCTGTGATTTAAAATATATTAGTATAGGTTCTAACCTAATTTTCGATTTAGGTTTTTTGGCAAATAATCCTAGATATATTATTAATTTTCCTACTAAGGATCATTGGAGGGATAATTCTAGACTCGAATACATAGCTTTAGGGTTGAGTGACCTAAGGCGTAACATTGAGGAATATAAAATACATTCTATCGCTATCCCACCATTAGGCTGTGGTAATGGTGGTTTGGAATGGGCTTTAGTAAAGGACTTGATCTATAAATATCTCCAGGATTTAGAGATAGAAATTTTTCTGTATACTCCATATTCTCCAAATATCTACGAAGTTCCTGTAAGTCACACTAAACCGCAGATGACCATATCTAGAGCAGCGTTGATTAAATTAATGAGTTTATATAGACAGCTAGAATATAAGCTAACTAAATTAGAGATGCAAAAACTCTGTTATTTCGCAAAGGAAGTAGGCTTGGCTGAGTTTTCTAAACTTAGATTTCAAAAGCATCACTTTGGTCCTTATGCTGATAATTTAAGGCATACCCTAAATGATATGGAAGGATACTATATTAGGGGTACTGGAGATAATGATAAAGCTCAATCAGAGATTGAGATTCTTGACTTAGGACTAGAACTTGCAGAAAAAGTTTTAACAGATAATCCAGAAGCACTGATAGGTATTCAGAAAGTCCAAAACATAATAAGAGGCTTTGAAACCCCTTATAATATGGAGCTGCTCTCCACAGTTCATTGGGCTTTAAAGCATTCTGATACTAAATCCTTAGAAGCCGTCATAGAATACGTTCATAACTGGAGCGAGCGTAAGAAAAATTTATTTTCTGAATATGATATTAAAGTCGCTTATGAGAGATTAATTAGTCTGGGCTAGCTTTTGGGGAGAGGTGCTGGAAGATAAAATTAGGTATACTTTTATCTCCAGCTGAAGCATTTTCATCTGCAAATTTGAAATATTCTTGAGTGAAATCTTCATTCTGCCAGTTATCTATGGATTTTATAAATTTATTGAGAGCTTGGAAGTCTGTGAAAACTGGTTGTTGATAATATGTGTACGTTAATTCATTATAAGCTTCCGTTAGATAGTCTCCTATAAAAGAGTCAGTTTTTCCATTTTCCTTATGAATAACAATCTGATGTTCCAAAAATAATTTAAATAGATCACGGCTTTCCTCAAAATTTTCTTTTAAAATCTTGAAGACCTCTTCTCCAAGCCAGTCACGCACACTACACACAATAGCTGCAAAATACGCACCATTAACAATGTTTCGCTTTTGTAAATAACTTCTAAGAAGATGCTCTATAAACATTTGTGGTGAAAACTGAGATTTATCAGGAATAGAATTTAGCGTGGTAGTACGATCACCTGACATTCCAAGTGATTGTAAAGTAGTTTGAGACTCCCGTATTACCCTAACAATGAATAAATAGGGTATCAGATTTTTATCATCAACATTATAAACAGGTTTAAGCTGTTCTATTAAATTACTTACAATCTCTCTCTGCTTTTCTGTTTTCATGTTCTTAAAGCTTGCGGAGGTGATTTGCCGAGATAATAACCTCGCTAAAAAACACTGCTCTAAAGCATTATCTCTACTAATAGGTTCAACTGCTATTTTCAAAAATATACTAAAAATATTTTCATAGGTTTTATCTATATTAACTATATACTCACTATTAAGTAACATTTTTAAAGAGAGATATTTCTCGTTCGAGCAGTATTCTTTTAATTTAGTATCATCTACAGAACTAGCTTCAATAAACTCTTTAAACTCATCTGGTTTAATTTTTGAATTTGCATAATTATAACTAAGAGTAAAATAAAGCTCATAGGAATAACGGAATCTCATTGAAATAATGCCTAGATGCTCTTTTGGAGAGTCTGGGCGATATCCATCTTGTTTTATTTTTTCAGTAATTGGTTCACCAAATAAATAACTAAGTAACTCTATAGCTGGCTTAGCTGGAGATTCTGAATTCAATGGTAATAAATAAAAACAAGGTCCTAATTCTGGTATAATATTACTAGATTGT
>DAISHM010000165.1:0-4274 GCA_036822535.1 Candidatus Caenarcanales bacterium | reverse complement strand
ATAATGCTTGTTGTTTCAGTTGAATTTGCCATCTCTGTTCCTCACTAGAACTCTCCTCTGGTAAATCAATCTTCCCAGGTAGCTCATTTACAAATGAGTACAGCTTAAATCTTATACTTTTAGCAAGAATTTCATCCTGCTCTGGACTTAAGGAAAGAAGCTGTGGGAGCCGTCTATCCACTTCTTTAGTAAATCTAGTATCGCCGAGAACTGGAGAACTAAAATTAGCCCTAGATTCATTTTTTAAAAACTGTGGGGGCTGAGAAAGTGCAGCACTAAGAAGGAATGAGCTTACCATAATCTAATTTTCACTAGACTTTTTTCACTATAGCTACAGTGTTATGACCACCAAAGCCCAAAGCTTGTACCATAGCGTAGTTCACAGCTTTATCTTTAGCTACATTAGGAACATAATCTAAATCACAATCCGGGTCAGCCTCTTTATAGTTAATAGTCGGAGGAACTTTACTATGAATAGTAGCTAAAGTAGCAGCAGCTAAACCTACTGGTCCAGCAGCACCAATTAAATGACCAGTCATAGACTTAGTACTAGAAACAGAAAGCTTATAAGCGTGATCACCAAAGACTTTTTTAATACCTTTAGTTTCTCTAGCGTCATTAAGCGGCGTACTAGTACCATGCGCGTGTATATAATCTATAGCTTCACGATTATCTAATAAATTAGCAGTCCTTAAAGCAGTCTCTATAGCTAAAGCACCGCCACTGCCATCTTCAGAAGGAGCCGTAATATGATAAGCATCACAGCTACCGCCAGCGCCCACTAATTCTCCATAAATCTTAGCACCACGTCTCTTAGCGAGTTCCATCTCTTCTAAGACAAACATAGTTGCTCCCTCACTCATAATAAAACCGTCTCTGCGTTTATCAAATGGGCAACTAGCTTCAGTAGGATCTTCTACTTCTCTACGTGAAAGAGCCGTCATATTATAGAAAGAAGATATAGCTAAAGGATTTAAACAAGCCTCAGAACCGCCAGCGATAACAGCATCTGCCTGATTAGTTTTAATATGCCAATAAGCGTCCACTATACTATCTAAGCCTGAAGCACATGCTGTAGAATCTGCTTTAGCTCTTCCCTGGTATCCCCATAAAATTCCGATGTGACCAGCTGCAGCATTAGGCATTAAACGGATAATGGATCTTAAACCTACTGCCTTAATACCTCTTTCATAAAGAGTGATTACATCATCACAAGTAGTGGAAATACCACCAATACCAGTTCCTACGAAAGTCGCAATCCTAAAGGGGTTAATACCATGCTTAGAGAACTCTTCGACAGTAGCATTAGAATCTTCTATAGCGAGTTTAGCCGCTACCACAGCGAATTGTGCGACTCTATCCATATCTTTATTAAAAGACCTAACTTTTTTAGGATCATCCCAATACTGAGTAATGTCAAAATTCTTTATCTGGCCACCAATTTTTACAGGTAATTTAAACTTAGACTCTTCATAACCTTCAATTAAAGAAATTCCAGATTTACCAGAAATCATCGAATTCCAGAAATTATCAAGCCCAATGCCGATGGGAGTAACGGGTCCGATACCAGTAATAACGACTCTTCTGTCCATATTGTATATATAATAGCTCTTGATATGTATCAAAGAAACGTCTTTTATACTTGCTTAATAATCGCTTTATTTTCTATTCCGCTAGCAATAGATTTTATTTCTAAATATCAGCGTGAAAATTCTAATAAATCTCAGACTGAAAACCAAAGCATCGAATTCTGGCAATACTGGGCGGGAGAAGAAAAGGCTGCCCTCGTAAATCTAGTAGAAAAATTTAATAGAGAAAAACACGGCTTCACAGTAAAAGTACAGAGCATATCACTACCACGAAAAAAAATAATGATGGCAGTCGCTGCAAATCTAGCCCCAGACTTAGTTTTATTAGATGGTGATATGGTCAGTGACTTCGCCTTACGTAAGGCTTTAATTCCCTTCAATAGAATCATCTCCCAGAACGAATCGTTAAGGAAACAGTATCAGAAGACTAGCGCAGATTTAATGCCAGGCTACCTAAATATGTTAGCGATACCACTAAAAGAGGGACGTGTAAAAGATAATTCTCTAAGTGCAGAGCCGCAGCAAGTCGCACTGCCACTAATGCCTACGGCAGAAGCCTTACACATCAATAAAACTTTGCTTAAAAAATATAATTTAGGCAGCCCTGAATCTCTAGAAGATTTAATTACAATCTCCAAAAAAATTAGCAAGGAAAGTAATTTTAGTGAATTTGGTTATCTAGCGACTTGGCCTATCTGGTCTGGACGCTTCATCGTCACAGCCTTTAACGGGAATTGGCATAAAGCGAATTCAGAAGAGAATATAGCAGCTTGGAATTGGGTTTTAGAAAATTTCATAAAAGATGCTCCCCCAGATAAATTACAGGGTTTTATCGAAGGAAACATTTCATATCAAAGCCCTGATAATCCTTTTTATTCAGGGAAGCTCGCTCTAGAAACCAGTGGTGTCTGGGAATATGGCTTCACTAAAAAATTCGCTCCGCAATATGAGATCGAGATCAAAAAATTCCCTAAAATGAAATCTCTGAGTGGCTCCGCTACTGAAATAGCAGTAGATGCACTCAGTATACCCCGCAGCGCTAAGCAGCCAGAAGAGGCTTTATACTTTATACTCTGGTTATTAAAAAAAGAGAATTTAAGTTATTTAGCATTAGCCCAGAAAAAGTTTCCTCCTATAAGACTCAGTCCCGAGGAGAAAGCCGATTTTATAAATAAACACCCCAATCCATACATAAAAACATTTATGGATTTAGCAGAAGAATCTAAGGATGCTTATTTCCCTCATTTTAGTTTTTCTAAAGAATATAAAAGAGAGATTAAAAAAGCTTATGATAAAGTTTTGAGAAGAGAAATGAGTCCCAGAGAGGCTTTAAATGAGCTAGAGAGAAAAAAAGAACAAATGGAAAGACATTAACACTTAGTCCACTATACTTATTCCAAGCTAAGAAAACCAAATTTCTGTTCACGAAAATCAGTAATAATCTTCAGTGAAGCTCTTTCCATATCAGCTTCACCTTTCTGCAACCAGCCCTTTTTTAAAGCTACAGTTTCAATAAATTTACTTACAGAAGAATCGCTCAAAAGCTCATCAACAGAAGTACCTAAGGACTTATAGTTTTCCACGCCATAATAATTACTAATTAAATTTGGATATAAATCATCTATAAATGGAATTGCATGTAAAAGTAGTTCATAAGCATCAAAAGCTTTAGCTGAAACACAGTTACAGAGAGCTAACTTAATTGCCTGATCTTCAGAATAAAGCTTAGTCGGAATTATTCCTGGAGTATCTAAGAGTAATATTTCCTGCTCGGTATTCACTTTAATCCACTGCTGCCTAACTGTTACCCCTGGTCTATTCTCAACCTTAGCTTTTTTAGTTTTAGACAGCTTGTTAATTAAAGTAGATTTACCTACATTTGGATAGCCTAATACCATAATTCTTGCAGGACGCTTAAGTATACCCTTATCTTTAAATTTTTTAGTAGCTAACTCCGCTAGAGTATTAATATCTTTTATCAAAGAATTAGTGAGAGAAGCAGCTTGGCTATTTACTAAAACTACAGAGTAAGCCTCTCCCTGATTCTTTATCGTGGTTTTAGCTAATTCAGCTTTTTTCACATCCGCTAAATCACTTTTATTAAGAATACTAATATATGGCTTAGCCCCAAGCCAGTCCCTGAGCTGATTATGATGACTAGAGAATGGGATTCTAGCGTCACGTACTTCGATAACAAAATCAATTAAACTAATTTTTTCTTTTAATTGTTTTTCTGCCTTAGCAATATGACCTGGATACCAGTTAATGGCATGTATTAATTTTTCTTTCTTAGTAGAAGTCTCTGTCATTACTATAAGCTCAAAGCTTTCTCATGTGCTTTAAGTTCAAGTCTATCATCTAAGCTAGACCATTCCTCTAAATCTAAATTCAGTCCTTTACGCTTTAATGCCTGATATATCAATTCATCTACTAGATGAGGATTTTTAGGCAGTAAACTACCGTGTAAATAAGTTCCAATAAGGTTTTTATAATAAGCTCCCTCTAAAGCATCACTAGCATTATTACCAAAGCCTTTTTTTATACGTGCAAAAGGTTTAGTCTTAGAATCAGCCTTAATAAAAGTCTCTCCAGAATGGTTCTCGAAACCCACTATAGTACTTATGATTTCTGATTTTATATAATGAGAATTTGATGACTGCTTAATTTTACTTGCGAGCTCCAAAG
>DAISHM010000164.1:0-4284 GCA_036822535.1 Candidatus Caenarcanales bacterium | reverse complement strand
TGCAATTAATGAGTGCGGAAAAGCAGAGATATCTATAGCATCAGCTTTAGCATATGTAAAACAGTAAGCATAGTCAGCGATACTACTTAAATCTTTTAGTGAAGCACCGATGATAAGCTTATGATATTGAGAATTTTCTAAAGATTTTTTATAAGACTGCTTAACTATACTTTATCCTCTATTCTTGATTATTTAGTATTACATATTATACAATTAAACTGTAATACATGATGAAATTATTGTAGTTTTCAATAATTTTCTTGTCAATGGGCATCAATCCACTTAACCTAAGCTCTATTAAAGAGGCTTTGCCGCCTCTGGGTTTAAATGATGCCGATGTCCCAGATCCTAAAAAGCTTATAGAAGATATAGGTAGTCCTGAGCTTCCTGCTGGTAAATATCCACCACTTTTAATTAAAGATGCTTATAACGAAGATGGGAAGCTAGATTTCCCAAATATAGAAAAAGGCATAGCTTATTATCAGGCACAGCATGAAAAAAAGCGTTCGCTTGCTAAATCACTACTCAATTTAGGAACTCTTATTCTTGGCTCTAAGGCTTTACTCGCTAATCAGCAAGCATTATTAAATGAAGAGACAGCTAAAACAGAGAACCCAGCTTTAAAACAATTACAAAAAATCAGCAATCTGCCAGCAAACCTTTTAAATAAAGGAGCTCAGCCTAAATTAGATAAAGAGCAGTTTCAAATTTTACAAGATGCCATGCCTGCTTTTAGCATTGGTAATGGGCGCAGCCAATATGAAAAAGTTGATAAAAATGCTTTAGAAAGCAGTCTAAGCAAGCTCATTAAGCCTTTAATATTCGTATCTAGTAAATTCATGAGTGCTTTAGGTACTTTAAAAATAGCAGCCTTAGCTTTAAATATGCTAGAGAAAAGCGACCCTCAAGCTAATCCTAGACCTAATTTAGAGACTAGCAATTTTTTAAATGACCTCGCAGACCATGGTTTAAAGTTTTTCCCATTAGTTAAAAGCTTAGGTGATTTAAATAGAGTAGTAGATACTACGAAGGGAAATATTTTCATGGCCGTAAATGGCTTAGCTGGTTTACTTACAAATGGACTACTCTTAAAAAACAATTGGCATGATGTCTCTGAATTTCTTTCTCAAAGAAATAAGCAAGGAGAAAGAGTCCTAATCAAACAAGTTATCAATTCCCTTAGCTTCTTAGATTTAGACGAAACCAAAAAAGAACTAATTAAAAATAAATTGGATGATTTAATCGATTTCGCAGAAAGAAATAAACCTGAATTTAAAGAATCTCCTAATACTAAACGTATAGAAGCACTCTCTACTGCATTTAAAGGTTTATCTTTCTTAGGTGATAATCGTGGTGAAGCCGTTCGGGATCAGGGTACTATCGCAGCTAAATTAAGCCAAAGATTCATGTCTATAATTCTAGATTTACCAGCTAATACTATGCTTGCAGCAAGGACTTTAGGACTATTTAAAAAGCTAAAAGATCACGAAAACATCAGTGATGATGATATATCTGGCATAGAAAAAGGTATTAACCTAAAATCTTCTGCAATTATGGCTGAAAAGCTTTTAGTCTCTACTGTTCAAAATGGTTTCATGAAAATGAAAATAGACTTCGGTGGCTCACTAGCTAATTTAAAAGCACTAGAAGCCTGGAAAACACGCTTCGATAGCTGGAGTACTGGTCTAACTAATGCTACATTCTTACCATTTGCAGGAACTTTATTCGAGCCAATCAAGAAATGGGTGAATATGAGTATAAATAACCGCGAAAAAGTGATATTAAGGTCTGGAATAACCGATAAAATACCTAATTTTAAAGCTGGGCCAATTAAAGAAGCCTAGCGAAACGTTGCTTAGGCAGCCTGAATAAGACTAGCTAACTCGACATTCGCTAAGCAAGCAGCACCGACCATACCAGAATTATTAGCAAGCTTACCTTCAATTACATTAATGTATGGCTTCAAAGCATCTACCACTCTAGCTTTCAGCTTGTTATTTAAATTTGGATAATTAATAAACTGCGCTAAGCCACCACCGATAACCACAGCTTCAGGATCAAAGCTATTAATCAAACTCGCTATCCCCTGAGCTACATGATCGTGCCAAACACTAATTACTTCAATGGCATCAGTATCGCCGTGATTATACTTATCCATTAATTTATAATTATCTATAGACGGGTCTGCCAGATAAGTACGAGCAGTATTATTGAGCCCAGTCCCTGAAGCATAAGCCTCCCAGCAATCCCAGCTGCCACAGGTACATCTCCTAGTACGATTACTGTGCAATTTTAAATGACCTATCTCACCACCACCGAAATGTGCACCACGCCAGATCTGATCATTAATGATAATTCCACCACCAATACCGGTACCTAAGGTAACCATAATCATCGACTTAAAGTCTTTACCAGAACCGATAGCATACTCCCCATAGGCAGAACAATTAGCATCATTCTCGACTATAACTGGTAATGAAAGCTTCGCCTCTAATTCTTTTTTTACTTTAGTACCTTTCCAAGCTGGTATATTTCCGCAAGAGCCGATCATTTCCCCCTTCTCATTTACCATACCAGCAGTAGAAATACCCACAGCTGCTACTTTATGTGTTTCCTGGATTTTTTTCACCATTTTACACATGGTGTCAATAATATCTTCAGAAGTACCACTAGGAGTGGCTTCCTTAATTACTTCAGAAGCGACAAAGACAGAACCTTTCATCGGTGCTGCTGCTAGCTTAGTGCCCCCTAAATCAATACCTACGGTAGTAACGTCCTCGTTAATAAGCATGTATTTGAATATATCACGAAAAAGACCAGTGTAGAAAGGCTAAGTGTCCTAAAAGGCTGCTAAATAAGTGCCACCTAATAAAATCATCCTGGAGGCCAATTTAACTTTCGTCCTGCAATTAAATGTAAATGAAAGTGAAAAACAGTTTGCCCGCCGTTTTCATTAGTATTAGCTACTATTCTATAACCCTCTTCAGCAAAGCCTAGCTCTTTAGCTAAGCGAGATGCACAGAGCATAATCTCACCGAACAGCTCTATATGAGACTCATTCATCTCATTAAGATTAGCTATATGCTGCTTTGGGATTATTAGATAATGATGCTCAGCACAGGGATTAATATCTGCAAAAACAAGCAGCCTTTCATTCTCAAAAAGCTTTTTGACGGGAATAGTTCCAGCAATTATCTTACAGAAAATACAATCTTTATCTAACATTAAAAGCTATATTACCAACAATCAAGCCCTGACTATTTAGAATCTCCTCCTCGACCAGTATTTCATCTTTATCTAACCAGGCTAAATATTCAAGAAAACCTTTAGTTATAATCGATTTAGCTCTAGAGGAACCGTCAATAATTTTAATTAATAAGACCTCTTCTCTTTTTAAATTTAAGATTAGCATCAAGCCTTCAGGCCCGCCCTTAGCAATTAATTCCTTTGGTCTTTTAGCCATTACTAGTGAATCGATTCGGTCTTTTCCTCCAATTATATAAGGGTGCTGACTCATCGCCGCATAAATCATCTCATAGTCTGGGTTTGCAATGGTTTTTACAAACAAACGGGCCATATCTTTAAGTGAAAGATGAAAAGTAGGTACTCCGCAGCCATCTGTAGCGATATCTAAACTAATATTTTTTTCTAAATCTAAAAGTTTTTTTATCTCACTAATTAAAGCTTGCTGTAAAGAGTGTGTCTCCTCTGTATAAGGCTTACAGATCTGCCCGATCTCTGCATTCTCTATTTTTCTTGCAGCTAAACACATTAGGCAGTGCTTCCCTGCACAATTATGATGGAACTTAGACTTAAGTAAAGCAGAATTTGCTGTGCTTCCCTTTAATAGACCTAATTCTAAATCTCCTTCATCAATTTTATACTTTAATGCAAATTCATCTAAAAGCTTCATTTGCTCTTCACTCTGCGTATGGGAAGCACAGGCTATAGCAATAAACTCACTAGCTAAATCTTCATTTAGAAAAGAAAGCGAAACTTTAGCCTGTATCGGCTTAATAATCGAACGCGTAAAACATTTAAAATCAGCATCCCCCCAAGCTTTAATGACTTGATTACCCTTCACCAAGACAGCGATACCATAATGAATACTTTCAATTTGCTGCTTGCGATATACGGTAGCTAAGTCTATTATCATAATTATATTGTGCTAGAAATCGAGACAAAATTCATTAATAAAACTAAGCTAGGCCATTTATTTATAGTTATAGCGGCTTTTTTCTTTCTTATAGCACCATTAAATGCTAAAGAAATATCAGACTCAGA
>DAISHM010000163.1:0-4284 GCA_036822535.1 Candidatus Caenarcanales bacterium | reverse complement strand
AAGTGTTTATGGCGCTGATTGTGAGATCGCTGATATAGTCTTGGATGGAATTAGAAAGACTAAAGATATTTATCTTAGACGTTTAGTTGCACGGACTAAGCCTGGTGAGCCTTATAACGAGAAGAAATTCATGCGTGATTTTAGGAAAATGCGCGGTACTGGTTATTTTAAGAATATACAGAGAGAAATTGAGGCTATAGAAGGAAGTGAAAAATATAACCTTAAACTTATCGTTGAAGAGAACCGTAATACTAAGTTAGGTGTGGGTGGAGGCCTTAATTCGGGCACTGGTGTTTTTGGTAATGCCTCTGCGAAAGTGGGTAATATTAACGGTGATGGACAGAGCTTTGATATAAACGCGACTTTTGGTACTGGTATAGGTTCTAATTCCTCATTTAATGATACAGATTTCTTTAGACAAGGTACTCAGACTCGCATAGCTGCTAACTATTCCATACCTTACTTTATGCGTAGTGAAAATACTTTTAAGGCTTTTGCTAATTACACTGATGGTAATAGTTTCCAAGTAGATTTCGCAGATCAGCTTTCTTTTGGAGGAGGGGTAGGCTTATCTCGTTTCTTAGGAGATGAGGATCAGCACGATATTTCATTAAGTACAGGTTTTAACTATATAGATCTAGAAGGTGCTGATGATAAGAACTATATACCTAATTTAGTTCGTAATTTAATAGAAGAAGAGGGGATTAGCCGTACAGCTGCTAGAAAAACAGCTCGATTGATTCGTAATCAGCAGTTAGTTTCAGGAAGTTTCTGGAATTTTAGAGGATCATATTCTTATCAGGAACTAGATTCTCGGACTAATCCACGTGATGGTTGGAAATTTAATCTCACTACTGAACCTGTTTTAGGCTTTTCTGAGATAGATTCATATACTAAACTGCGTGCTAGTGTATCTCGTTATATACCTATAATTAAGGAAAGCAGTTTACTTGTTAATGTCAGAGCGGGGCATGAACTATTTGGTAATATACCGCGTTTTGATTTATATCGCTTAGGTGGTATAGGTGGAGTGCGTGGCTATAGGACACTCTCCCAGCTTGGCTTTGGTGACTCTGTGCTTCTATCTACTATAGAGGTTCGGACTCCTATCTATAATATAATTCCAGCAGCTAAGAAAATTAAATTATTTAAAAATCTTGATTTTGCGGTATTCACTGATCTCGGTTTAGTGAGCGGAGAGGTTACCTTTAATAAAATCACTGATAGATTGAGTAGAGCTGCTTCTGTCGGCTTTGGAGTGAGGGTCGCTTTACCTTTCGTCGGTAGAGTTAGGGTAGATGTTGGATTCCCGTTAGTGAAAGCTTTAACTGATTCTCGTTTCTTTATGTTTAACTTTGGTCCAGCAGATATGCTATTATAATCCGAAAATGTCAGAAACGGTAGAGAATGCAGTAATTGATTTAAGCGAAGAGGCTCGTGTGGCTTTAGCGCTTTATTTAGATGTAATGCAGAAGGCGGTAGTTACTAAAAAAGGTACTAAAATCCCTCTTCTTAGTACTAAGAAAATTTCTAAAATGGCAGAAGTAAATGCGAAGCAGGTTTCTAAAAGTTTTGATCGTATGAGAACTAAGGGCTTCATTATTAATGATGATAGTGGCGATCTTTATATCCCAGATATTATTGCTTTTGAAGATTGGTTACGCTCAGAAGGTGCTGTGATAGACTAATTCCAGAGATTAGGGCACTATGAAGATGCAGAAATTGGAATCTCTTAATACTGCTTCTAGTTCTTCTTTTGAACTTACTCATCTGTATGGTGAGAATTTTCACATCGTTAACGATGCCTATTCTCGTTCACGTTTAGCTTGGTTATCACAAACAGCCTGCAAACAGCCTGAATTTAATCAAATAGTCTCAGAGCTTTATTATCAGTTAGTGCGTTATGTGATTGCTAAAGAATTTCCGACTATAGAATCTCGTGTTGAGACTCGTATGTCCTCTCTTAGTCCATTTGGTATTTGGGAGGGGGAAGTTATAGATCCTAATACTAGAGTGGTTTCTGTTAATATTGCCAGAGCGGGATCTTTGCCTAGTCAGATTTGTTTTGATGCTTGTAATTTTATTTTAAATCCAGACTTGGTTAGACAAGACCATATGTATATGGCACGTAAGACTGATGCTGATGGTAAAGTAGTCGGGGTAGATTTTAGTGGAAATAAAGTAGGTGGCTCTATTGAAGATTCTATAGTGCTTTTCCCAGATCCTATGGGTGCTACAGGCTCATCTTTAGTAGAAGCGATAAATTTTTATAAGAGAGAAGCTGTTAGACCATTAAAGCTAATTAGCTTACATTTGGTTATTAGTCCAGAGTTTATAAGGAAAATTAAAGCAGAGCAGCCAGACTTATTAGTATACGCTTTTAGAATAGATCGTGGTGCTTCTTCTATTAGGGCTAAGAGTGCTACTCCTGGTGAATTTTTAGATGAAGAGAGTGGCTTAACTGATATACAGTACATAGTACCTGGACTTGGCGGACTCGGTGAGCTTATAAATAATTCTTATTGTTAAATTATTTCCATTAACCAAACATTAACTTAGATCCTGTATACCATCTTCAGAAGAAAGAGATAGCTTAAAGGTTTTATTTAAAGACCAGAAATTAAATGGTCTTATAGCTTTTCGTTAAAAGGAGAACATACATGGCAACATTCACATCAGTACCATACGTAGTTGCATCAGAGCGGATGACCGAAGCTAATTCGCTGGTTACTCAGACGGCTTCTGATAATGCTTTTGCAGAGCAGTTAATGCAGCAGGCAATTCTAGGTAATGGTGATTCAGAAGCGGCTAGGCAGTTAATGGGTACTACCCGTGAATTGATGGGTTTAGCTCGTATTAATCAGCAGTTCTGGCTAGAAGTCGCTAAGGGTGATAAAGACCAGTATAAAAAAGAAATGGAGTTGATCAAAAAGTCTTAATCAACTGATTCATAACAGTATCTAAGGAAATTAAATCGATGACGATAGAAACACCGAACTATATAAACTGGCGTATTCAGCATATGAATAACGACAATGCTCATAAGTATATTATGGCGGCGAATTTCCAAGATATTTTCGCTCTTACTCGCAGAGTGGGTGAGGTTAGAATTCAGATGGATAAGATCAGATTTAGGGCTCAGGGCATCGGCGGTATGCTAGGAATAGCTGGCGGTGCCTTAGGCGGCCCTTTGGGTTCGATAATTGGCTTTGGCGTAGGACGCTCTATTGGTGGTTATCTTGGTAATGTTTTAGCTAATCGTTATTATGGCAATGATCATGCGGTGATTACCGAAAGTTTAACGACTGCGCAGCAGAGAAATTCTCAGCTAAATTATCAGTATGCTGTGCATAATGCTTTAGGTGAAGTTTTAGATACTCTCGCTCAAAACGATGTAAAAGAGCAAGAGAAAATTATTCAAGACGTCTTAGTTCTCTAATTGTTTTAGTAGATCTGTGAAATTGATTTTTCCCATGAAATAGGCTATTTCAGCTTGAGAGCTGTTATAGCTGTTTATGCTATCTATATATTTGCTTTGGGCGGTGAAATACGCAGTTTCTTTTTCAAGTAAATTGGCGAATACCTCTATGCCACTTTTATAGCGTAGTTTTGCTAATCTAAGAGCTTCTTCTGAGGCCTCAAGTTCTTTACTTATCGCATCTATAGAAGATTTGGCTTGCTGAAATCTAATGTATGCCTTGCGAAGCTCTTTTTCGATGCGCATTTGCTCTTGCTCTAATGCAAGCTTAGCTCGCTGAATTTCTACTCTAGCTTTAGCGATTTCACTGAAATTACCTAGACCTAAGTTTTCACCGACTAAGAGATTGAGATTGAAAGCAAGGGTAGTAGTGTGGAAGAGATTATTGAACTCGTTACCATTGCCGCTTCTATCTGCATAAATATCTAGTTTAGGTAATACGTTACCTATTTTAGACAGGCCCTCTTTAATAGCAGCTTCCCGGAGGGCCATACTTTTTAAAATCAGAGGATTATCGTGAAAAGCAGTACTTAAAAAATCTTCCATGCTAATATCATCTGCGACTAGCTTAAAGACACGAATCCTTTCGTTCTTTATCTGTAAAGGCTTATCTAGGCTGAGCTTTAAATGTTCTGCTAAATCCAATTCAGCATTTCTAAAAGCTGCTTCGTTATCTATAAGATTTTTTTGAAATTTAGACAGTTCAGCTTTAGCAAGCATTTGATCTAATTTAGTTCCAGTGCCAGCTTCATAGAATTTAGAGCTTAGGTCTAAATTAGTATTGGCATTTTCTATGGCTTTTGCTG
>DAISHM010000162.1:0-4424 GCA_036822535.1 Candidatus Caenarcanales bacterium | reverse complement strand
AGTCTATTTAAAGCAATATTTTGATCATGATTGTTTTTAATAACTTCACTAACTAAGTTATCTAAATTATCATCAGCATAAAGCTCCCACCAATCTCTAAGCTCTAATAAATCATCAGAAGAAACGAAACTAACTGCACTTAGATTATAAATAGAGTCTGCATCAGCTTTTTCAACAAAATTACTAGTACTACTAAAGACCTGTGCTGGAGCTAAGTTTATAGACAAAGCTAAGAGTGAAAAAAATAGCTTAAATTTTCTCATAAATAATTCCTATGTTCTTTCTACATAAACCTCTAATTGCTGACCCATATACAGAGGGAAATCTGGCTTGGTTGCATGATAAATAATCTGTAAAACCCTGATATCATGCCTTTCTGCTGTATTACCAGTCAAATCTTTTTTAGGAACCATATATGGCTCTATACGAACAAATTTCAGCGGAAATTTTTTCTCTGAATTTCCTTTTAAAAATGCAAAAGCTGGCTGATTTGGCTTTATATAAGGGGCGTTAATCTCATCTATATCGACACGAATCTGATAGAGACTATCTTCAGCTAAAATGATTGGGGCTGGATGAGCTGAAGCACTGATATACTCACCTTCACGGATATTTACCTGCAAGACAGTAGCACTGACTGGTGATCTAATTAGAGCATGCTCTAGGATTAGCTTCTGCTCAGTAATCTTAGCTTCTAGTCTTTTTAAATCAGCATTAGCTTTTTCTAATTCTAAGGCTTTAGATTCTATATCCTGAGCGGCAACTGCGGCTTTATTTTCTAAATTTTCTAAGCGCTGATACTGCTGCCTTAAATTTTTCACCATCGCGAGCTGTGCCTCATATTCAGCTTGAATTGCAGCTAATTTAGCTTTATCTTCTAAATCATTGAGCTTAAATAAAGGAGTCCCAGCTTTCACTCTAGCTCCTTCCTGAATAAAAACCTCTGCTACTCTACCTGAATAATAAGAGGCGATATCTATATTCTTACCGACCGATTCTACGATAGCAGTTCCACTAATGCTGGAATTAAAAGGCTTGCTTGCTGGAGCTGTAATTGGAGCTTTAGCAGTAATTCTGAATTCTTTACTATTAATATAAAAGAAAGCCAGAAAAACGCCCAATATCGCAAACAGGGTGGAGAAAGGCAAACGCAGATATTTAAAATCTCTAAAAAAATTTACTAAGTTCTTAACGAATTTCTCTAACATACTTTATTCTCCCATCCTCCATTTCAATAATCCGATCTGCATAGTCATAGATTCGGTTATCGTGAGTTACTATAATGACGGTCGCTTGCATCTGTCTTGAGATATTAGCGAATAAATCCATAATGCTAATTCCAGGCTGACCATCTAATGAAGCTGTAGGGTCATCACAGATAATGATTTTAGGTTTATTAATCAGAGCTCTAGCGATAGCGACACGCTGCTGCTGACCACCAGAGAGGTTTTTAGGCAAAGCTTTTTCTTTAGCAGTTAAACCTACTTTTGCAAGCATCTCACGAGCAGAGTTTAAAGCTTCTCCGAAAGAAACACCCTGTATCAGCAGAGGAATAGCTACATTCTCTAGGACAGAAATAGTCGGCACTAAATTAAATTGCTGAAAAATAAAACCAATATTTTCTTTTCTAAAAGAGGTCTTTCCTCTATCAGAAAGCTTTTCCTGAGCTGAGTTTAATAAATTTATATATCCTGAATCTTGATTTAATATTCCAGCAATAATGCTAATTAAAGTGGTTTTACCGCAGCCAGACGGTCCGACTATAAAATTAATTTTACCGCTAGGTATGTTTAAATTTATATCGAATAAGACTTGATTACGTGAATCACTCTCTCCGAAAGACTTATTGATTGAATTTAATACTACTGCATCTCCCACTATCTACCCCTTAAACACTATCGCAGGTTCTATCTTCATTACCTGTCTAATACTCACTAAACTCGCTAAACTACAAAAGAAAAATACTAAGATAAAAGCAATAATCAGAAGCTGATAAGGAGTATAAAAAGCAAGCTCACCATTCCTAGGTAAACTTAAACCCATTACTGCCATTAAACCCACTCCTAGACCATAACCTATTAAAGCAACAAAGCTACTTTGAAGAAAAATCATACTGATTAATTCACTATTACTAATCCCTATAGCCTTAAAAGTACCGAACTGTTTCATATTCTCTACCATAAACGTATAAAGGGTTTGAATCGAAATAGCGATACCAATAATAATCCCTAAGACCACAGTGATACCGAAGTTAATCGGAATCCCAGTATTCTTAGCCCAATACAGCATAGTTTTAATAAAGAAGTCTCTTTGAGTAAGTGCTTTAAGACCAGTCTCTTTCTCTATCTGTGAGCAGAGAGTTTCAGGTGAGATACCTTTCTCGGGAGTAACCAGTATAAATGAAAGATACTTAGCCCGCGGCGGTAATATCTGCAAAGCCTTATTATAAGTGGTATACACACTCGGAAATGGAGTAAAGTTCTTATTAGCATCTAAAACCCCCACTACTTTAACACGATGATCATTAATTTCGAAATAATCTCCTAAATCTGGTGCACCGAAATACTCTCTGCGAGAAGTGGTGACAAAGACCCCATCTGGAGTATTTAGAGCTTTAAAATCACCCGCGATAAGATCTCTTGGAATACCCATAAGTGTTTCGTCATCTAAACCAATTAGCTGAATTAAACCCGTTTCACCAGTATCTGCTTGAGCGACTGTACTATGCATTAAGAATGGGGCTGCATGAGCTACTCCATCTATACTCTTTACTCGCTGTAATTCAGTAGTCCTTAAAGAGACTGGATTATTTAGAGAGGTCGCACCTGGATCACTCACCCAGATCTCAGCTCCAGTATCGAAAATCGTAGAACCAGTTCTAAGCATTAAGCCACAGAATATAGAACCTTGCTGAGTGATTAGCAGAACCGCAAAAGCAATACCACAAATTAAAGTCGTAAATTTGACTTTATCGCCAAATAACATTTTTAGAGCAATTATGTGCATGTAAATAAAATCTCCAAAAGATCTCTAGCATAGGTCTCTAACTCAGATCTACTCATAGAAGCTAATTTACCTTCAGCATTAATATGAGGATTATAGGGGGGCATTAAGCCACAGATTCCTTTCATAATCAGACTTGCACGGTAATGGTAATCTTTATATTTTTTAAATTCCCCTAAGTTAGCAGCTAGCTCTAAAAGCTCTGCAAGCATATTATGCTTACGTGTGAAAAATTCTTCAAAGCCAGATCTGACTTTATTACTAGTATGGACTAAGGCTTCTGCACTATGAAGCTGGCCTGTAGCAATATCATAAGTCCTTAAAATATGATCTAGAAAGAGCTTTTTCGTATGTTTAATAAGACCTTTAGGGGCTTTTCCTTGACTCATAGCTAGCTTTAAACTAGCTAAATAATTATAAATCTCAGCTAACTCTGCTTCGATAAAGTTACTAATAATCGCCATTAAGATAGAGTCTTTACTGTCAAACTCTAAATATATAGTGCCTTTACCGAGACCCGCTTCTTTAGCTATATCCTCGATAGTAGTTTTTTCAAAACCATAATGACTAAAGAGCTTATGTGCAGCTTCAAGAATACTTAATTTTCTATTTTCTGGAACCATAAGACCGATGACTAAAATACTATATCAGTCACTAGTCCCATGTCAATCTTGTGTTAAAATTTTAGAGTAAATGGAAAAATTAAGAATACTGTTTATCGGTCCTGCGGGAGCAGGCAAAGGCACTCAGGCAGCTAAACTTGCAGAAGAGTTTAAGTTAGAGCATATCAGTACTGGTGACTTAATTAGAGCTGAGATAAAAAGTGAATCTCCATTAGGTCTTGAAGTAAAAGCGATAGTAGAAAGCGGCAAACTAGTCTCAGACGAAATCGTAAATGCTATCGTAAAAAATAAGTTGATAAGCAGTGAGCGTTTCTTACTAGATGGCTACCCACGTACTTTAGAGCAGGCGAAATTTTTAGCAGATTATAGTCCTTTAGATTACGTATTTTCTATGCATGTAAATAAAGCGACTCTACTTGAAAGACTTAGTGGCAGAAGAATGTGTACTAAAGCTAAAGACCCAAATTGCAAGGGTATGTTTCATGTAAGCTTCAATCCACCTAAAGAAAATGGGATTTGTGTTCTCTGTGGTTCAGAACTCTATCAGCGTAAAGATGATAATCTAGAAATTATAGAGAAAAGACTTAATTCCTATGAAGCAGAGACGGGCGAACCTTTAACTAAGTTTTATAGTAATTATGAACTAGCTAAATTTATTGAAATTAATGCAGAAGCTAGTCCAGATGAAGTATACATAAATATAACAGATGCCCTGAAAAGTGCAGCTAAGTGCTAAGGTCGTACGCTCCCCATGATGAAAGTGGTATATTTTTATTTCCTATGCCTAAGAATCTATGT
>DAISHM010000161.1:0-4437 GCA_036822535.1 Candidatus Caenarcanales bacterium | reverse complement strand
AGAACTAAATGCTCTTTTAAATTTGACCCAAGAAAAATATAATAAGCTAATTTTAAAAATCCCCCTTGAATTTAAATCCGTTATAGACGAATATCTAAATCAAAAAAAAGAAAATTTTTACACAGCGATTCAAACTTTAATTCAGGACGAGGTTTCACCATTTATGAAAAATACTAATTCAGCTCACTCTGGAATTGAAATGAAAGTAAATCCTAAAACTGGACTAGTCAATTTAAAAAGTAAATAATGCTAAAGTGTCATTATGACAAGCAAGCTTTCACTGAAGATTAAAACTCTACACTGTAATCAAGCGACAGGGGGAGGAGGGTCTGACGAGCCTTATATTCTGCTAATGCCCTTTAGCGAATCTGGGACTATCAATCAGTGCTATTTATCAGAAGCACAGCAAAAATTCACTAATGGCTCTATCTGGAACATAGATAAAGAGATGATTCTAGAGCTTGATGATAATCTCAATGATATAAATATTTTAATTTCTCTATATGAAAAAGATAATGGTCAGCTCTACGCTTCTTTAAAAGAACAGCTTGAAAATAGCACTTGGCCTCTAGTTCTCAGCGAGAAAAAAGAGTGGGCTAAAGCCTGGTCTGAGATTAAGCTTAAGGCTCCTAGTTTTATAAAAAATACCGCTGCATCATTATCTGCGACTAAGCTTAGCTTTGAACTAAGTAAAGTTTTACTAGGTGCTTTAAAGCTAATTACTAAGCAGTCTTTAAAAGACGATGATTTAGGTTCTGTTTTACTAAACTTAAATAGAGAGGCTTTTAAGCTAGCTGAGATAGAGACTAGAAAAATAGAATTTACGGGTAAAGATTCACTTTATGAGCTGGTTTTGGAGATAGGCAAATAATTTTATAGATATTAAAGATTTAAGCAGCTTTTAAATTTCTGATGAAAAATGTGTTACTCCTCTCTCTTGCCTTAGGTACAGTCTCTTGTATGATATTCAGCTTATTTTTTGCTTTCTATATTCGTGCAAAGCATTACAAGCGGCTTGATCCGAATAAGTCTTTCTTGCATAACCTCTGGGATAGTCCATTACTTTGAAATATTTATGAGCAAATACAGAATACAGCAGATATAAGAGTTTTGGAGTTTTAAATGCTTGGCATAGATAACGTGGTTTTTCTTGCTTTAGCTTGCAGTAATTTACCTAAAGAACAAAGAGAACGTGCAATGAGAACCTTTCTAACTCTTAATTTATTTTTCTCAAGATCATCTAGCTTCTTTAAATAATCGACAAAACCCTCTCTATATCTGTGATAGACAGGATTGTGATAAGATGATGATAAACAATACAACGATGAATAAATATCTTCAAAAGTAATTTTTCTGCCTAAATTATTCTCAATTTCTATTTCTTTTCTATATAAAAAAAGAATAAATCCAGACGGTAAGACGGTACTCCCCCCCTAAGCTGCATGCAGCAAAGAATCCTCATCAGGCTCACTTTTAATGATATTTGCCACTACTTTTGGTTTTTTAAATATACAAGAAATATAAGAAACTACAGCTTGATCTGGTGAATTTACACCCTGTTCCCATTTCTTAAGGGTATCTAAATTAAAACCATAAGTTTTAGCAAACTCAGCTTGAGTCATATCAAGCATTTTTCTTAAGTGTTTAATATCAAGCTTATCGCTAACAAGTTTAAGAGTTTTAGGAGTTTCAGATTCTTTTTTAACAGCAATAACAATCCTCTCTCCTTATGTTTTTTTTCCTTTTTTCTTACTCATTTTAGATTCTCCAATGTTTGTTTGACGATTATCGGTATATATTTTTTTAGTTCATTTTTTTGAGCTTCGCTTAAATTATCTAGTTCAGACTTAGAATAAGCGAATAAAAGAAGAATTAAAATATCATTGCTGTAATGGTACAGGATTCTTAATCCACCACTTTTACCTTTATTATTTTTAGGATTCGCCCATCTCAACTTTCTTACCCCAGCCGTACCTTGAATAATATCTCCAGCTTCGGGAAAGGCTTGCAAATAGGTCGATAAGTCTTTCAAGTCCTCTGCCGTAAAGATTTTTTTAACATCCTTGGCAAACTGACTTGTTTGTATTACCCTCCTCTCCACTTATATCCTATTATACCACCTCGGGATTAAAAAATAGTTAACTATACCTCTTCGGGAAGATTCCCCCGCTCTACCCAACAAGCCTAAAACACTATCACCGAACGAATACTCTTCCCAGCTTTCATTAATTCAAAAGCCCTATTAATCTCTTCTAGAGGCATAGTAAAGCTAATCATGTCATCTAAATTAATCTCTTTAGACATATATTTATCGACAAAGGCTGGCAATTCTGACCTACCCTTCACTCCACCAAAGGCTGAGCCACGCCAGACTCTACCTGTGACTAGCTGAAATGGTCTAGTAGAAATCTCTTCACCAGCCGCAGCGACACCGATAATAATCGATTCACCCCAGCCTTTATGACAGCATTCTAATGCAGCACGCATTAGTTTTACATTGCCCACACACTCGAAAGAATAATCAGCACCACCATCAGTTAGTTCTATAACTGCATCTACGATAGATTTATCTAATTCATTAGGATTTAAACAGTGACTTGCACCAAACTTAGTCGCTAAGGGAAATTTATCTGAATTAATATCAATTGCAATAATTTTCGCTGCCCCAGCCATTTTAGCTCCCTGAATCACAGATAGACCTATACCACCTAAACCAAAAACTGCGACATTCGCTCCAGCTTCTACCTTAGCAGTTTTCAGCACTGCACCTATACCAGTAGTCACCCCACAGCCCAGCAGACATACCTTTTCCAAAGGAGCTAAAGGATTAATTTTAGCTAAAGCTATCTCTGGGACTACAGTATATTCAGAGAATGTAGATGTACCCATATAGTGATAAATTATTTTTCCATCTTTAGAAAAGCGACTAGTGCCATCTGGCATAAGTCCTTTTCCTTGAGTGGCTCTTATTCTTTGGCAGAGATTAGTTTTCCCCGAAAGACAGAATTTACACTCACCGCACTCTGGGGTATATAAAGGAATTACATGATCCCCTACTGAAAGGCTAGTAACCCCTTCACCTAACGCTTCTACTATGCCAGCACCTTCATGACCAAGAATCACAGGGAATACACCCTCAGGGTCAGCTCCAGATAAGGTATAAGCATCAGTGTGGCAGACCCCTGTAGCCTTAAGCTTTACTAAAACCTCACCTTTTCTAGGCGGCTCAAGATCTACCTCTTCAATAGATAGTGGCTGATTAGGTTTCCAAGCTACTGCTGCACGTACTTTCATAAATTTATCTTTTTTTTAATCTCAATTTTTGCTGTTTTCTATACTTAGATGGACTCATTTCTAAGCCATCAGTTAGAGACCATATATTTAGCTGTTCTGAGCGAGCCTTAGCTTCTGCTGCTTTAAAAGCATTTGCATATTTAGTATTTTCACCTAATATATAAAGCTCTACTAGACCCTGTTCTAGCATTTTTTGATTTATATTAATCTTCTTAGAATCATAGACATACGCTAAAAGCCTGCCATAGCGATCTTTAGGTTCTACATCAGTTTCTATAAAAATATATTTATCATCAGCGAGTTCAGCTTCTAGAAAGCTTTTAGCTTTAGTTCCCCAGTCCTGCTGCTTTAATTCTGGTGCATCTATACCTAACATCCTCAGCTTAATATCACGCCTGTGTGAAGATCCTTCAGGAGGCTCCACACATTCTCCTAAGCTTATTTTTTCACAAAGAACAACCCTTAAAGTATCACCATCGCTGATTTTCACGACTTTAGCTGGAATTAAATCTCCATTACAAGAAACCAGCAAGAAACTAATAAAAACTAAAAAGCTTATCTGTCTCATCCTGCTATTATAACTAAAGTTCAAACTTATAAACATGACTGCGAGAAGAAGCTATAAATATCTAAACTTTATTACTGTAACTTTTGTAGTAATTTTACTACTCTGTAATTTAATTGCGAGTATTAAAATTACCCAAGTAGAATTACCGTTAATCGGAAAAGTTAGTTTCGCGGCTGGTCTTTTATTTTTCCCGATCTCTTATCTAGTCGGTGACTTGCTCACAGAAGTCTATGGTTACGCTAAGAGCCGCCAAGTCATCTGGTCTGGTTTCATCGCTTTAATCATCTCTAATATAATCATTAAAATCCTAGTTGCATTACCACCAGATCCTAACTGGAATTTACAATCTTCTTACGAAGCAATATTCGCTGTTAGTTTTAGAGTGAGCCTAGCGAGCATGCTAGCTTTCTTCTGTGGTGAATTTTGTAACAGCTTCGTTTTAGCTAAATTAAAACTAATTACTAAAGGAAAATATCAAGCCTTAAGATTGATCGGCTCTACCATAGCTGGAGAACTAGTGGTTACTATAATCTTTTATCCATTTCATGTATTATTAAAGTATTTGTTTTTTCAAA
>DAISHM010000160.1:0-4452 GCA_036822535.1 Candidatus Caenarcanales bacterium | reverse complement strand
ACAAATCTCACCGCTTCAGCTACTATCTTAACTACATTAGGATTAAAAGCATCTGGGATAATATACTCTGGAGACAGCTCAGCATCACTTACACAGGCTGCTATAGCTTTAGCTGCCGCAATTTTCATATTTTCAGTAACCGTATAAGCATTAGCATCTAAAAGCCCACGGAAAACGCCAGGGAAGCCTAATACATTATTGATCTGATTAGGATAATCAGAGCGTCCTGTGGCTACGATTTTACAGTATCTTCTCGCTAATTCTGGATCTACCTCTGGAATAGGGTTAGACATAGCGAAGACTACAGAATCTTTAGCCATATTTTTTAATTCCTCTTCACCAATCAAATTAGGACCAGATAAACCTATAAAGACATCGGCTCCTTGTAATACCTGGCTAAGACTGCCTTTCTCATGATTAGGGTTAGTAATCGCTGCATAAGCTTCTTTAGAAGCATTCATATTACCGCTTCTACCCTGATAAATCGCTCCAGCACGGTCACAGCCTATGATATTTTTAATTCCTAGATCTAAAATCATCTTAGTACAAGCTACTCCAGCAGCACCAGTACCACTGAAAACTATTTTTAAATCCTCTGGTTTTTTATTTAAAAGCTTAATAGCATTCAATAAAGCTGCGGTAGTGACTATCGCAGTACCATGCTGATCATCATGAAAAACTGGGATATCGACAAATTTCAGAAATTTTTCTTCGATCTCAAAGCATCTCGGTGCAGAAATATCTTCTAAATTAATTCCACCAAAACCAGGACTAATCATTCTGATACAGTCTACGATTTCATCGACACTTTTCCCCTCAGCATTAATCGCTATAGGATAAGCATCTTCATCAGCTAATTGCTTAATTAGCATAGCTTTACCTTCCATAACTTGCATAGAAGCACTAGGTCCTATATCGCCTAAACCTAGAACAGCAGATCCATCTGTAACTACCGCTACTGAATTTTTCTTAATAGTGAGGTACTTATCTAAATTAGGTTTTTCGTGTAAAGCAGTACAAACCCTCGCTACACCTGGAGTATAAACGATAGCCAAATCATCCTTATCATTAACTTCTTTAACTAAGGAGATACGAATCTTACCGCCAGCATGGGCTTCAAAAATTTTTTTTTCTTGATCTGATAAAGTCATACGACAATTTTATCAAATGCTAGGAGTTAATTAACTTTTTATTCGCAGCATCAATCAAAATTTCATATTCATGGACTAAGCCCGCTAAAATACTGTCCCAAGAGCGTAACTGTGCACTATTAAAGGCAGCTTCAGAAAAGCTTTTACGAATATCAGAATTCTCAATTAAATATTTAAGCTGACTAATAAAACTAGCTGCTTTATTTTCATCTAAATAATCTAGCTTAGGATCAGCTAATAGACCAGTTTTTTCATGCTCTACTAAATCTCTCACTCCAGGCGAATCAAATCCTAGAACTGCTAAACCAGAAGCCATAGCTTCTAAGACCACCTGTCCAAAAGTCTCAGTGACACTAGGGAAGGCGAAAATGTCTGCTGAAGCATACAGGGAAGCTAAATCTTCTCCCGTTTTAAGTCCAGTAAAAGCATAATCTTTAGTATCACTTAAAGCGGTCTCCAATTCAGCTCTAGAAGGGCCTTCACCGACTATAAGTAACTGTATATTTAACTTATCTCTATTTTTTAAAAGCTTAAAAGCCTCAATAAGTTTATCTATAGATTTTTCTTCAGCGAGCCTACCTGCGTAAAGTATAGTGAGAGCGTCTGGGTTTAAACCTAAATCCCTAAGTCTTTCTCGCTGAACTTTAATCGGATTAAATAATTTATGATCTACCCCTCTACCGAATACACCTACATTCTGCAAACCAATAGTCTCTAACTGTGCTTTAGAACTAGGGCTAGGAGCTAGTACTCTATCAGCTTTAGAATAAACTACTTTAGTGACTAAATTTACAATATTCTCTACATAAGGGATCTGATAGCGAGGTGCATAAGCAGCTATATCAGTATGAAAAGTAGCTAAAGATGGGAGCTTCATCTTATCAATATAATAATGACCCACTGCCCCTAGGGTTACTGGAGTAACTAAATGAATTATGTCTGGTTGGAATTTATATAAAGCTTCTTCTACAACTTTATTTGAGCTAGGAATAAGAGACTGTAAAGTCGCTACAGGCAGCTGCATAAAATCATTATCAAGAAACTTAGCGAGCAGCTCATCATCTGGTTTTACTAAATTAAGCTCTTTATAAAGACCGAAGGGAATACCAGGTACTCTCACGACCTGAGTCGCAGAATAGGACTCGTCACCGTCACCAATAGTTACTAGTAAAACCTCGTGCTTATTTTTTTCTAGATACTTAACTATCTTTTCTACAGTACGCACTACGCCATTAACTTGGGGAAGAAAAGTTTCGGTTAGAATGGCTACTTTCAGAAATTACCTCTTTAAAGATTTTTTTATACGAAGATAATTAGCAAAGGCCTTGAAAAAGCTGTCTGCTAAGTGGAACATCATAATTAAAACATCAATCAGCTTTATAAACAAGGTTTTTCCTTTTTTTACGAAGAAATAATCAAGAAGCCTCATCCCGATAGAGTTTAAAACTGGCAGCATCAGCGTAAAGCTACTCGCCTGATTAGACTTAATTAAAGATACGTGTAAATCAGCTAATTTCTTTTCTATATCATTTAAAGCTTCAGATATAGTCCTAGAGAGAAAAGTAAGCACTAGAAAAACTAAACTTAAGCTTATGCAAATACTTATTAAAAGAACTTTAGCAATTATGACTAACATCTGTATTTAAGGTCTAGTCTACCTTAAGATTAACGTAATCTACAGGAACCTCAGTAGGAGTAGATCTTCCGAAGACTAAGACATTAACTTTAACGGTCATCTTCTCTTCATTAATCTCAGAGACTTCGCCTTCTAAACCTTCAAATGGACCAGCTAAAATACTGACGAAATCACCTAACTTAAAGTCAATTTCTTTCTTAGTCGCTAATCTAGAATCACCCAATACAGTATTCTTACGTAGAATTCTTCTTACTTCTGAATCACTTATAGTAGGCGGGTCTTTACGATCTCCACCAACAAAGCCAAGTACTCCAGGCGCTTCCCTAACGGTCTTCCAAGTATCATCATCTAGAACCATGTCTACAAGTACATAACCAGGGTATTCTTTCTCCTGCTTCTCGACACGTTTACCTTGTTTAACTTTAACTATAGGTCTTTCTGGTACAGCAACTGTAAAAATCCTATCCCAGACTTCCATAGTCTCTATACGCTTCTCTATATAGCCTTTTACTTTCTTTTCGTGACCGCTCGCTGTCTGCACAACGTACCAGCCTCTTTTCCCGCTTCGTTTTCTAGTGGTCATTACTTAGTCACTACTCCTTTAAATAAATCGAAAAAACGCTCAAATACGATATCAAAGCCATAAACCATAACTGTAATAATCGCTACGATGATAATAACATTCAGAAATTCTCTAAGTACTTCTTCTCTAGAAGGCCAGTCTATTTTCTTAAATTCATGAACTACACCCTTTAAATACTCAGGTAGAGGCTCCTTCACCGCAAGTCCGATCTCAGGTGAATCATCCTCTGTGAGCCAAGCCAAGAATTTATTTTTCTCAGGCTTAGTCTCTTTTTTATTTAGACTCTCAAGCTTTTCCATAAAAAAATTAACTCCCCATGGGAAGCCTTAACTATGCTAGCAAAATATACCCATTAAAGTAAAGAAAACACGAGTTTATTTAATTCTTTACTTATTTTAAAGCCCTGAACGCGACCTTAAAGGTCGCAGTGAAAGGATCAACCCTCGGGTTCAAGTCCGTCATCATGCTGTAACTGAAAATTAAAGTGGCGCGCCCTGAAGGACTTGAACCCTCGACATTTGGTTTTGGAGACCAACGTTCTACCAACTGAACTAAAGGCGCTTAAAAGCAAAAAACTGCTTTAGTAAATATAGCATTCTAATGCTAAAATCTCAAAATTATCTTTAAAATGCTGGTAACTAACTCAAATTCTTACAACCCTTTATCTGCCACGACTTCAGGCATAAATCCCCCGTAGGGAATAGCCAAGCAACCATAGTAGATAAATTAAATCGAAGCTACTATAGCTCACCCTTGCACAAAGCTCCATCTATAAGTACTCAAGACATAAATCCAGCAGAAAACGATGATATAGTCCACGAAAAATGTGGGGTCTTCGGAGTCTATAAATTCCCACAAACAAATGAACTTAACCCAGGAGAAGTTTTCGGAAAGACTCTTAGTGGTTTACTCGGCTTACAGCACCGCGGGCAAGAAGCTGCAGGTATAGCTACTTTCACGAACAAAGATCTAAACATCAGTAAGGGAGGGGGTACTGTAACTGAATTTTTTAAGAAAAAATCTTTTTTTGAAGCAATTAAAGAAAAAGTAAATTACTTTATGGATAATATTGGCTTAGGATC
>DAISHM010000159.1:0-4458 GCA_036822535.1 Candidatus Caenarcanales bacterium | reverse complement strand
ATTATTTTTCCGTAAAATTATGCCTGATAATTTGCCAGATGAACAGAATCTAGGCTTAGGGAAAGCTAGTTTAGAATTGAAACCTGTTAATTATGTCGATCTAGAGGAAATCCTTAAAACTCAAGAAAATAATTTAGCTCCTCGTAAGCTTTTCAGGGTGGTTTATCTGAAAGGCTCTAGAGGAGCTAAATTAGAGAGTTTATTTCTTCTTGATGATCATTGAAATGGTATTAACACCTTTTGAGAAATTTAGGATTTTAAGCAGCAGCTAAAACTCTAGCATCTGTATTAGAAGAGACTGGTACAGTAGATACCTCTGTTCTTTCCTGTCTTTTAGCTTTATCTAACTCTTCTTTTATTGCCTTGATCTGCTCTTTAGAGAAACCATACTGCTCTGCGAGCTTATCGACTATTGTGTATGCGTCTTCTTTGGTATTTACACCTTGTTCTTTAAGTAGACCACCTAGTGCTTCAGTAAACGATTTGAGGCTTTCGCTTGAACTATTTTGTTTATATGCGAATCCTTTATTGTCTAAGTCTGTTAATTTTTTAGTATCTGTAACGCCCGCAAAAACCTCTGCCGTAGTAGTTCCTACGACTCCGATGCTTTTGTTTTGGTTTTTAGGTATTTCAGGAGAACTGCAATGTATGCATCCTACACCCTCTGACATAACTCTAACTGCTTCAAATCTTTCAGCTCTATTTCTTTTCATTTATTTTCTCCTTTACTAAGTAAAACCTTTAAAATTATTGATTTAAATTAAATCTCACTTCTATACAAGGTTTTATCGTATTTATTTTGATAGAACATTTCTTTTTTAATTTACTTAGATTCTGGGTTAGCCTGCTCTCTTTGGTTATTAAGCTCAGTTATAAGCTCTTTTTGTTTAACTTCGCTTAAACCTAGCTTAGAGACAGTGTTTTGTACTTCTTCTGCTGAGCTAATATTATTGTTTTTAAAATATTCACCTAGACTAGTTGCTAGTTTTTTTGTAGATCCCTCTTTATCATTTTTGTAATTCTCTACTAGTGTAGATAGATTTTCTTGCTCTTCTGCTGTAGCTTTCGGGAAAAGCTGTGATAGATTGCTTAGTGCAGCTGCTATTGTTTGCCAAGCTTGATTGGGATTGGAAGAACTTCCCTTAATTTCATTTTGAGTATTCGGGCTAAATTCATCTTTAATTAGTGTTTCTGGGGCTTGTCTTTGTTTATCTAACTCCTCTAATAATAGTTCTTGCTTCTCTCCAGTTATGTTTAGGCTTTTTAGGATAGCTGTAACTCCTTCACGAGAATTTATTCCAGCATTCTTTAAGGTATCACCTATACTTTTAGCTGTCGATGCAGCGTCTGCCTTATCGTTTAAAAAATTATTAGCACTATTTTCTAGTTTGCTTTGATCGGGGCTGCTTAATGAATTAAGTGGATTGTTTGTATTGATGTTCATCGTCACAGGATAGCCGCTCCCTGTGAAGTTCCCTCCTATATTATTAAGTAAATCATTTAACGTAAATCTAGTACCGTGCTTTCTATTTTTCATATTTTCTACTCCTTTGTAATTTTCTAAAACTTTAGGGATATCTGATTAAATCAGAAATATAATTCAGATGAAGTTTTAATGTCCCTTGCACTAATACAAAGCAATATTATTTTTAATTTGATAAAAATTTACAAAATATTTTAAATAAATTTCTTAACTGTATCACAAGAAATTTATCTTAGCTCTATCTGTCTAGCTATATAAAGTACGATACAACCAATAATTGCTTAAAACTTTTTTTACATAATTTTTAGTCTCTGCATAAGGAATATTTTCTACGAATAAATCCATATCCGTGTTTCCTAAATTAGGATTCTGTGACCAAGTTAAAACTCTTTGAGGACCTGCATTATAGGACGCTATCGCATAAATCATATTACGATTATATTTTCTGAAAACCTCATCCATAAATTTAGTACCAATTTTTATATTAATATCTGGTTTGAAAAGATCTTCTGGTAAGGGTTTTGGTAAGCCTAGTACTCTAGCTACGTCATAGGCAGTATAGGGCATTACTTGCATTAAGCCTAAAGCTCCTACTGGGCTTATAGTTTGCGGCTGATAAGTAGATTCCTGTCTAATTAAAGCATGAACCATAAATGGATCTAGAATAGAGTCAGCACCTACATTATCACCGATTAAATCTGAGTAAAGTAAAGGATAGGCTAGCTGATAAAGCTGATGTGTTTCTGTGTCATTTAAATCACTAAGATCTTTGACTAGTTCGCTTGCGAGGCTTATTGAACTTAATGAATCTGCAGCTAGGGTGCTTGCTGCTAGTAAAAAGCGTTTATCAAAACTCTCGGGATGTTTTAAAGCCTCGTTGCGAATATGATCAAAGCTTTTAGTTATGTATAATTCAGCCATTTCTGTCCCATAAGTTTCTTTAAGTTTAGTTTCATTAAAGAGTTCTGGTGCTTTCCAGTCGCTGATATGGACTAGGTTTGAGCGACTCGGTAATAAATACCATTTTTCTTTACTAAGTTTGTTAAGGTTTAAAATATCTTTTGCTCTGAAAGCATAGTAATCAAGAGGATGAGCAGAAATTAAATTATTAAATACTCTACGAGCTTCTTCTGGATTATTTCTCTCTAGATGAATCTTTCCCATCCAGACAGCCACAAAGGAATGTGATTTAGCCGTAGGGTATTTCTGCCAATGTTCATTAAAGGTTTTTTCAGCTAGATGATAAGCCTTTCTTTTATAATCCATCCAGAAGCTCTGAGCCATGCTTTCTGCGGCATAATTACTCTCTGGATATTTTTGGTAAACCTCTTCATAGTCAGTTTTGAGTCTAGTTATTTCTGCAATATTAAAGAGAAGCTCATCTTGATTCGTTTTACTTAAAGTATAGATTTCTTTTAATGCAGGTAAAAGGGCTTCAGAACTATCTAAAGTTTTTAAAGCACTTAGCATTTCACTTGCAATGCTCTGTGATTCAGTAATTTTTAGTTTATCAATTAAAAATGATTTAGCTGCATCAAACTGTTTATTCTTAGCAAGGGTTCTAGCGTAAGCTAAGTAGTATTTTTCACTAAAGTCACTTGCGCTTATATTAAAGTATTCTAGAGCTTTAGCGTAGTCTTCGGCATAATAATATACCAAAGCTAATTTATTAGATTCATTTTTAAGGTTTTCTATGCTAGATAATTGATCTGCAGCGGCTAGCGCTAAACTCGCTTTAGGAGAATTTTCTATATAGTTTAATAGTTTTTTATTGCGACTTTCTGCATCTTCTTCTAGATTTGCTAAATAATAATCTGCTCCTAATGCATACTCACTTTTAGGATATTTTTCTTGGATTTCTTTAAGTAGTTTAATCGCATTTTCTTTTAAATTCTGTCTCACATAGGATTTCGCTAAGAGATATTTAAACTCAGGCTCGTTAGGTACAGTCTCTATAAGCTTTTCTAAAGTATTGATAATCGCTGATTCATCACCGACTTTAGCTGCATAATCTAGTAATATTCTTTTGGAAAAACGTGGAAGATACTGATAATCAGTCTCGTATGAATATATATAAGCTATCATCGTTTCACCGAGCGAATCTGCTAACCTAGAAATTATATATTTTCTGCGATTTTCTAAAAGCTGCGATGAAAATTTAGTTTTAATTAGTTTATTGAGTTTATCTTGCTTAGAGAGATTTGGGTTATCTAATATCTTACTGATTTCTTTATTAGAAACTTTTTCTTTCAAATCTAAATTAGTAACTTTCTCTGTAGAATTAAAAAGAGTAAAAGTATAATAAGCTAATCCTAAAAATAGACTCAGAGAGAGAAAAAAATATAGAGGTAAGTATTTTTTCATCTCTGATAATTATAAATGAGACTAATCTAGCTTGGGCTTCTTATTATTCATTAAAATTTTAGGCTTAAAAACTATTTTGACATCGTGATTTAAAGGATCTAAATCATTATCTATGTGATCGAAATACTCTATCATATCTGCGATTAGTTTCTTTATATTAATTGGCTTAGTTAAGCTACTAAAAGGCAGTAGTTTTTTAATAGCTGATCTGTATATTCTTTTAGCTCCATCTTTTTTATTCTGTTTAATTAATTCAAAAACAGCACAGGTCTGTAAAAGAGCCTGGTAAAAGTATTTACGATTACAGGAATGAGAATTTTTCCAGAGTTCGTGAATTATATTATAAGCTTGATTGAACTTCTGCTTATTAAAGCAATCTACAGCTTTAGAAAAATCTAATTCGAAGATTTCTTTACGAAAAAGATTTTTAAGCATGATTATATTGTGATTAATTATTTCTTTATACTGCATAAATGAGAAATATTCTCATTTAAATTCTAGCATCAATTTGCTTAAATTGTTTGAAAATAATTAAGATTACTCTTATTTAGACTAGTTTATCTAGGTACAAGTTAATACGAAAAATCTAGAGGGAATAATCTATCCTGAAT
>DAISHM010000158.1:0-4508 GCA_036822535.1 Candidatus Caenarcanales bacterium | reverse complement strand
CCCACATCTATAGAGGCTTTTCTATATTTAACTTCAATGAAAATTAAGTACTCAGTATTAAATCGATTAGGATCTATGGCGATAATATCTATTTCACCACGATTAGAATAGTGCCAGTTTCTATGCTGTATCTGGTAGCCCAGTCGCTTTAAATAGTCGATTACTATAGTTTCCTTCTCTTGACCTAATTTCCTGAGGTTAAGGTTTTTTTGCACTGTTATTTCCTTAAGTTAGTAGCATTAACAGCTGTGCTAGAAAGGATTGGAGCTTTTTTTGATTGATTTATAATCTCCCTTGTATTATTAGCAGGCTGACTCTCTTTGTTTTTTTCTACCTGCACTATAGGGGTAGGCTCTGCCTGAATGGGATTGATACTCTTAGGTACGCTTGCATCTGTAGCATTAATGCTTAGACCAGCTAATACGCCTAATGCTGCGCTGCCACCTGTGCTTACGGCACTACTAATTAAATTTCCTGCTAATTCTGCGGCTACCTCTGTGGTGAGCTCGCCGTTTTGAATCATATTTTTAATTAATTTAGTGAAATTAGAGAAAATAGATTTTCTTTCTTCATTATTAATATTCTCTGGATTTACTCTTGCTCTAGTACTGAGGGATTCGCCCTCAGTATGGAAAAATAATTTATGTAAATCTGAGATCTTTTCCTGTAAATCCTTAAGTAGATTATGGTGATTTCCTTCTAATGTTGCTTTATTTGCAGTTTCTAAATTACTTGAAGGCAAGCTAAATAAAGCAGCAAGACTACGAGCATCTGTTTGCATAGTGGCTTGCTCTTGTCGCCGCTCAGCTTCTGAAGCACTTTCATTATGAGGGTTCCCAGAAATAGAAACCCCCATCTTAGTAAAACTATTTTCTGAAGCGGGAATAAAAGCTTCAGGTCGAACACCAAACACAGCAGACATAATTAGCTAGTTATCTTAGGTTAATTATTGCCAAAGGTCAAGAAATATTAGTGAAAAAAGAATATTAATTTTTACTTAATTAACTTTTAAGTAAATTTTAAATTTTACTGATGAATTTATTACAGGGCTTATTTCTATTGTTATATTGATATACAAAGGACTATCAATTTTGAAATTTAGATTTATTTCTTATGGATTTAAATATTATGAGGCTCTAGCAGAGCAGCCTCCGGTCCATGATTTTCTCTTTAATCTAAGAGATTTGGATAATCCTTTCTGGGTAGAAGAACTCCGTTCCTTACACGGCTTGGAAGATAAAATAAAAGATTTCTTTTTAGCGAATCCAGCTATTCAAACTCGTTTAACTAAAGTTCAAGACCTAGTGAAAGACTTTATAGAAGATGCAATTAAAAATAGTTCTAGAAGCGATACAGAGGCTATAACTTTTGCTTTTAGGTGTACTGGTGGTAAACATCGCTCGGTTTATTTTGCTCAAAGCGTATTTGAATTTATGAAAAATACTTTTAAAGACATAGATTATTTATTAGAAACAGATAAAAAAATTGATTTTGAAGTAGAACATATAGATTTACCTCGTTATCAGGGAATTAAAGGTATCTAGGAGGCAATTGGCTAAATTACTGCGTAAATTTAATTTCCCTGGTTTTAGAAGGTGGCTGATTTATACCTGTCTAGGCTTTATTATCATAGTTTTTGGTTTAGCTTTAATTCTGAAAGCTCGTCCAGTAACGTTAATTTATAAATTACTCTGGGATATTTTATCCTTTATCGCAGATCGTATACCTCCTACGACTAGTGGGATTATCGCTATTTCATTAGGAGCTGCCCTCCTGCTCTATGCTTTATTTAGAGCAAATAAACAACTCTTTTCACTTTTAGCTCCAGATGAGAGTTCTATGCTAGAAGCTTTAGATCGCTACCAAATGCAGGGACGTGGCTTAAAAGTAGTTGCTATAGGCGGTGGCACGGGTTTATCTAATATGCTACGTGGTCTTAAAGAATATAGCAGTAATATTACTGCGGTGGTGACAGTCGCTGATGATGGTGGCAGTAGCGGGCAGCTAAGACAGTCCATGAATATAGTACCGCCAGGAGATATTCGTAACTGCATAGCAGCTTTAGCTCATGATGAGGAAATTATTACTAAGCTGTTCCAATACCGCTTTCAGAAAGGTGCTTTGGATTCATTAAAAAATCATAGCTTCGGTAATCTATTCCTAACTGCTTTAGTAGAATTAGGTGGCACTGGAAATATGGCAGATGCAGTTAGGCAAGCCTGTAGCATACTTAAAACACGTGGTATAGTCCTTCCCGTGAGCAATCAAGCGATGTGTTTAGCGGCAAAAATGGAAGATGGCAGTATAGTAAAGGGGGAATCAAATATTCCGAAAGCAGCTGGAAGAATAAAAAAGATATTCTGTGAAGAACCTATCCCAGAGCTGCTTAGCCAAGTAGAGGAAGCTATTAAAGATGCTGAATTAATTATTTTAGGTCCAGGAAGCCTGTATACATCAGTAATCCCTAATTTATTAGTACCAGATTTATTAAAAGTAATAGACGCTTCTAAGGCACCTAAGGTATATATCTGTAATGTAATGACTCAGCCTGGTGAGACTAATAATTATTCAGTCTCAGACCATGTTAGAGCTATATTAGATCATGCAGAGCCTGCTCAAAAGATTATCGATTATGTAGTCGTGAATAATGCTGCTCCAGATAAAGGTCAGTTAGCTAAATATAAAGCCGATGACCAATATCCAGTGGAAGTGGACTTCGAGGAAATAAAAAAATTAGGAGTGAAGGTTATTTCAGCAAACTTACTGAATAAAGGGAATTTAGTGAGGCATAATCCGAAGAAGCTGGCTAAGACTATTATTAAGCATTTGAGTGTGTGAAGTGTTACAAAGCATAAAATCCCTCTGCTAAAATATAAAAAATGAACACTCCCAGCAAAAAAATAGCAATCATCGAAGGTGATGGCATAGGTCCAGAAATCATGGCAGAGGCTAAGAAGCTGATGCAGCTTTTAATCCCAGATTATGATTTAGTTTCGGTAGATTTAGGCGGCACTGCTATAGATAAGTTTAATAATCCCTTCCCTAAAGAAAGTCAAGAGAAATTGAAAGATGTCGCTGCTGTATTGATGTCTGCGATTGGAGCACCGAAGTATGATAATTTAGCACGTGAATTAAGACCAGAGACTGGTTTGCTCGCTTTAAGAAAATTTTTAGGTGCTTTCGCTAATATTAGACCCGCTTTCGTATATCCTGCTCTAGCAGAGCTTTCTACTCTTAAAGAAGAAGTGGTTAGTGGTGTGGATCTAGTAGTAGTACGTGAACTTACTGGTGGGAGTTATTTTGGTAAGCCCGCGATGAATGACGGTAATAGAGCCTTAAATACTATGGTCTATGAGAAATATGAAATAGAGAGAATTGCTAGAGTCGCTTTTGATTTTGCGATGAAGAGAAATAAGAAACTCTGTTCTGTAGATAAGTCTAATGTTTTAGATGTCTCTCAGCTTTGGCGAGATACAGTGATAGAGATATCTAAAGAGTATCCTGAAGTAGAACTTTCACACATGTATATCGATAATGCTGCGATGCAGTTAATTCGTAACCCTAAACAATTCGATGTAATAGTAACTTCTAACCTGTTTGGTGACATACTTTCAGATGAAGCTAGTATGCTTACTGGTAGTATAGGGCTTTTACCTAGTGCATCTTTAGGTGGCGAGATCGGTCTTTATGAGCCAGTGCATGGTTCAGCTCCAGATATAGTGGGTAAAGGTTTAGCTAATCCTATTGCCATGATACTTTCTTTAGCAATGATGCTTAAATACAGTTTAAATAAAGATAAGGAAGCTGAGATCATTAATAAAGCTGTAGAAGAAGTAATCTCTGAGGGTAAACTAACTCCAGATTTAGGTGGAACTGCAAATACTACTGAGATTGGTGAAGCGATATTTAATAAGTGTAAACAGAGTCAGTTTATAGTTCGTTAATGGTTTATAATTTATTAACAGTTAAGAAGAGATAACTGTTAATGAGTATAAGCGATGGTCTACCAGAATGGAGGTTTTTAACGCCAAATAGTGGCGTGTATCCTTCTAAGTCGAAAAATTTTCAAAAAGAGACTGAAAAGGATATAGAATCTATTTCGCAGGAATTTTTTAATGTAGATCATAGAGAAACTACTCATAATCATAGACTCTCTAATGATAGAGACCTAGCTTTAAGTCTGAATATCCCGCATCATTTTGATTTAAAACTTAAAGCAGTAACTGATATATTAGATCTAGCAAACCCTAATCCAGCATTCAGTCTTAAGCAAAATGCATTCGTTTTAGATTTTTTAAATGCTCTTGAAAAACCGTTAATTGAGCTTAAAGCTAGTCTAGGTGAAGATCAGAATAAACATTTAGCTTTTAATTTAATTGAAAAGCAAACTAAAGAAAGGCTGAGGGATGAGCTTTCTACTTTGCGTGATAGTAATTATGTGAATAATAAATTCTCAGCAGCTCTTGCTGTAAATGATAATTTGGAAAGAGATTTTTCTTTAGATAAAA
>DAISHM010000157.1:0-4517 GCA_036822535.1 Candidatus Caenarcanales bacterium | reverse complement strand
CTCTTTTAGATGGTAAGGATGTTTTATCATTTACACTTAGCTGGGGTCTTTCAAGATGTTAAAGAATTATTGCTAGGATGATCTGTGAATGCGGAATTGCCGATGGATTTAATTCAGGACTTTGCTAATGTTTATGATTTTAAGATTAGTAAGGACTTGCCTATGGGGCATGGGGATTTAAATTTTATTAGTCGGCTTTTTTAAATTAGGAAAATACTATTCCGTATTAACTGAGATATGTCACGTAAAGCTTTATTAATTGCTTATCTCAAAACTCGTCCAGTAGCAAAAATCTCAGTGTAAAAATCACTGGTGATAGGGTTTTTCAATTTATCGGGGTGAATTGCTATTAATTCAAGATCAGTAGGAACTGTTTCATAGCCTATTAAATCAAATATATAACAAGCATTGATGCCTTTAGTCTTGTTTAATGGTAAGTCTTTTGAAATGAGCATGAGGTCTATATCACTGTAGATATGAGCTTTTCCTTTGGCATAAGAGCCAAATAGGATAGCTCTATCTATCGAAATGTGTTGCTGAACTCTATTTAAAAAATCGTTTAGTATTGAGTTAACTTCTAATTCAGTAAACTTTGTAGCCATTTAAAAGTCTCCTCCACTTCTTTTAGTAACTCTTCACATGCTTCTCTAGGATAACTATTTTCAAATTCAACAATATCTTCTGGATACCTTGAATCCATAAATGATTCATCTATTTGTGTAATTAATTTTAATTGATGTTTTTCTAAGCTCAGTTTACAAATATCAATAGCCAAAGCTCTTAGCCTGTGAATCCGAGGTGGCTCCCCAGATTCTTCACAATAAATGGCTTTTAGTATCTTTTCTAATGCGGCATGGAGGTGAAATATAAAAGCCATAGGTTCATCTTCTTTCACAAGCAATTTAGCTATTTTTAAATCTTTTTCGGCTATTTTAAACCAATTTTCTGTGCTTTTCTTCATATCTAGCTTAATTCTAATATAACAGCTCGACTTAGTTTATAATTCATAACGAGGTTCTTTTCGTGAGAATCTTGGGGTTTCATAGCCTCTTTACAAGCAGTCGATAGAGATATCCGACTGTAAAAACGATATCTCCTGGCTTTTAAAAAAAGCCGGGAGACTGTAATGCATGTCCAAAGCCTTATGGCTTAAAGATTGCAGTAGTCGTCTTGTAACGGTCTATGAACTCCCGGCTATTTAGATAATCATATAGAAAATTTAAATAGTTTTACTTAAACCTTAGTGATAATGCTGAGGATATTAAATGAATAATAAGAGGGAGAGACTAAGTGAGTAGTTTTAATTTTCTTGAGTGGTTCAATTATGATTTCAATTTAAATAATGGTTTGTTCGGTATTAAGATTACAGTGCTTATACTTTTTTATGCTTTTTTTGTGGGTATATGGTTTTTCCTAAAAAAGAGAATAAAGCTTCTAAACAGTGATCCTTACAGAGCAAACTTAGCTGAAGCAGATTCTGGGATAAAAGATTTAGAAGCTTTTCATAAAATTGTAAAGGAAGCTAACAGCTCTCATGAGCTTAAAGAGAAAATAGATAGCTACTTTAGACAAGAATATTCCGAAACAAATATGCAAAGTTCTATGTATATTAGCTTAGAACATGCGTGGAAAGAGTTCTCGGAGGGTGTGCATGAGTATAAAGAGCAGCTGATGAATGTTTATCAGGCAGAGGATTTCTTTAAGGTTAATACTATAGTAAATCCTTATATATTTAAGCTAAAGCATTATCCGAGCTTCTTTACTAGTACTGGATTGCTTTTCACTTTTATCGCCCTTACAGCGGGTCTAAGTGTAGTGAGACAGGAAGCTGGTGAGATTACTGGCTTAGATGACTTTATTAATGCACTGTCTGCAAAGTTCATTACTAGTATAGTAGGTTTGATTTTAGCTATTAGTGCAGATATTAGTATTAAAGAAAAAGAGCATAAGATGCATGAGACTCTTTCTAGCATTGTTTATGAACTAAATAGAAATTTTAAACGCTTAACTACTCAAGACATACTTATATTTATGCAAAAAGATGTCAAAGAGATACCGGCTCAGATAGAGAGCTATTTCCGTAAGACTGAAGGTACTGGCACTATTTTAGAAAATATTGAAAACTCTATCAGAGAAGGAGTCAAGAATGCAGTCTCAGATATTCAAAATGAGACTACTGGAGTTAAAAATACCGTTACTGAGATTAAAGAGGAGATATCTAAAGTCTCTGAATCGATGAAAGATTTTAGTGCAGCAGGAATTAATGGAATGTCTGAACATTTAGGCACTATAGGACAGGAACTCAGAGAGAACCTTACTAAAGGTTTAAATAGCGATATAGAAGCTTTGAAAAGTACTATGGAAAAGCTCCCAGGGATCATGGAAGCTCTATTAAGTGATATGTCTAAATCTACGGCAGAGATGAAAATAAATCTCTCTGATTCTCAGCGTGAGATGTCAGATTTGATAAAAAATCTTTTTGAGGAGATACATAATAAGCAAGGCTCTAATCTAAATCAGCTTTTAGAGAGTATGATGTTGAAAAATCAAGAATTAACAGCAAATCTAGTGAATCAACAAGATGAAATGCAGCATAAACATTCTGAGGGAATGCAATTCATCACGAACAAATTATTTGAGCTTACTGAAAATAGTTCTAAAGTGAGTAGTGAATTATTAGCCGAAATGAAAAATATTTTTGAAAATTCTTCTAGAAGCTTTCAAGAGGAGCATCATAAAATACAGCAAGAGAATACTAATGTACATGAATCACAGATTAAGAATTTAGAAAGTACGTTTTCTAATAGCCTAACTAGTTTAAAAGATAATCTAGAACCAGTTCTACATGAGCTTAAATCTAATGTAGATATACTTAGTAAACAGGCTTTAGCTATGCCAGAGCAATTGAATAACGCTCAAGCTCAATTAAACTATGCTTTTGATAAATTGACTGCTCTTTTAAATAATGAGTTTTCTTATTTTATTAATAAGCAAAATGAGCTTACAGCTTCGCAAAGATCCTCACTAAGCGATTTAAATGAATATTTAAAACGAGTAAGTACTTTAAGAGAAGAGTCTATTAAGATTCAGAACTCTATGGATAAGCTTCTAGAGCTTCAGAATAAGATTAATTCAGCTAGCGATCAAAAGGACAAAGATTTTAAAGAACAGCTTAATTTACTAAGAGTCGCTATGCAAGAGCAGAAGGATTTAATTGTTAAACACCAAGCGGCAAGCGATCAATTGCACAGGGACTACGAGGCAATTAATAAATTAACAGCAGAAATTACTGGTGAATTTAATAAGGCTGGGGAATCTATGGCTACATCTATTAATAAAATCAAAGATGCTGGTCAAGGGTATTTTGATGATTTTAGTAAGAGTCATAGCGAGGCGATAGGGCTTCTGAAAGATTTTGTCTGTCAGATTGATGAAACTATTCAAAGTGGACAGCTCGGTAACTTAAAAAAATAAATAAGAGATGACAGTTAAATTAGAATCCTCAATGACCGATTTAATGACTTCTCTTGCAGTTGTTTTTATTATGCTTATGCTGGCTCTTGCTCAGAATAATGCGAGGGGTAGCATTACTAAGATAGAAGAGATTAGTAAGCAGATTAATCAAGAATTAAAGCAAGATGATTTATCGTGTGTCATTAAAGCAGATGATCCTCTAGCTTGTACTATAGAAGTTAAAGAAGATAAATTAAAATTTCCTACTGGCAGTTACGCTTGTGATAAGAGTTGTGAGGATTTTCTAGAGAAAATTTTTATTGAGCATGTTCTTAGGATACTCATGAATAATAAGGATTTTATTCAAGGTGTTTATATAGAAGGCTTTACTGATGATGTCGGAGATGATAATGCTAACCTAGATTTAAGTCAGAATCGCTCTTTAAGTATAGGAACATATGTATTAAATTATTATCAGAAGAATCGGGCTGTTCAAGGAGAATATCAAATTCTTTTGAAGTGGTTATATTTAATTGGGCGTGGTGAACAGGATTTGAAGCTCAATTCGAGACCTACAGATAATAAAGAACCTCCACCAGATTATATAAGTGTTAATCGTGATGCTAGTCGTAGAGTAGAAATAACTATCAGAGTCAAATCTAATGCGCAGCGTGCTGCCATGGCTTCTAAATTAAAAGGCTTGCAAAAAAAATGAGTGTGATTAAAGAAGCTAGAAATACCTTAGATAAGTTAAATGAATCTGTCTCTGCTTATTTTCGCTTTGCTTCAGATTTACTGGGGCATCCTGATGCCTATGTCGTAAGACATTTCCACTCTTTAATTAGCACTCTAAAGAAACAAAAATTTAAATCTATAAGTTCAAATTCTCCTCCCAAGATTGAAGATGTTTTTAAAGAATGGCAAAAATACCTAAAGTCGCAAAATCCTACGCAAAAAGAGATTTTGAGAATGATTCGTTTGGGTCTTTCTGTATTAGTTCTTGAAAATGAAGCAGAGTATAGAAACTTTATTAACAGGCAAGAAGTGACGCCTAAGTTAATTAA
>DAISHM010000156.1:0-4541 GCA_036822535.1 Candidatus Caenarcanales bacterium | reverse complement strand
AATTAAGCCCAGAAAATTTAGATCAAATCAGTGGTATCTTAGATCGCATCGGCTGTATTGATTTAAAACTGTCCTATGGCTTTGTCGAAGGCTTTCGCTTACCTAGCCCAGCCAGTCTTTTAGGTATAGCCAGCAATAGTGCTTTTATACTCTATGCAGTCAATGACTCGATCCGTGATAAAAAATTCTCACGTAATCACTTTAAAGAATCATATGCAGTATCTTACGCTCTGCACTTACTTTTCCTTTTAATCTTATTTATTACTGTTTTCTTCGCTTACACACCAAAGCCTAAGGTAAAAGTTAATACCATAGAATTTATTACTACTCAGGAACCTACTAAACAAAAGCCACCACCAGAAACTAAGAAAAAATCTGAGAGAGCATCTATAGATCAAGGGAAAAATGATCCTAAAAAACCAGAGAAGCCAGTAAATAAAAGCCCTGGAAAACCTCAAGAAGCGAAAAAACTAGTTAAGGCTGGAGATCCAGCTAAGCCTAAGTCATCAGCTCAGCCACCTAAACCTAATCCTATGCCTAAACCTAAGGGTCTGGCTGGTGGTTCTTCAGCGACTGAGTCTAAACAGCCTAGCCCACTAGCTCCTAAAACACGCTCAGAGACTAATGACAATAAAATAGCACCGAAGGATATTAAGGTAAATCCTAATGCCTCAGACTCTTTAGCAGAGAAAGCTATATCTAAAATACCTAGTGCGACTGTCCCTAATGGCAGTGGCTCTGATTTTAAACCCACTATGGCACGTTCTGCTGGTGGTTTTTCTCAAGGTGGAACTGATGGTCTACCTGCACCTAAAAACTATGGTTACTCTAGAGGCTCTGGCGGTGGCGCAGGTGGTGGTAGAGGCTCTGGAGCTGGCAGTGGTGGCACTGGTTCTGGCGGTGGTGGTACTGGCTCTGGTATAGGTACCCCTAAAGATGCTAGTCAAATAGCTGGACCGGGAGGCTCTGGTGGACAGGATCTAGTCGATAGGTTAGGTAATATTAAAGCACCAGATAATATAGACGTTAGTTTTGGCAGTGATGGTTTAGGTAACCCAGGTAAAAACCCTTATGGTGACAGAGCACCAAGCACAGCTTCTATTCCTGATGTGGCTTTCGGCCCTTATATGGCAAGAATTCAGGAAATGATTAAGCAGCGTTGGAGACCCCCAAGGGGAGCTGAGTCTAAGAGAATAGTAGTTCACTTTGCTATTAATCGAGATGGTTCCTTATCTAACTTAAAGTTAGTACAGACTAATGGTGATAGTCTAGCTAATGAAGCAGCTTTAAGTGCAGTCAGGAATGCTGCTCCATTCCCACCTTTGCCAGCAGGATCAGCACCATCTATTGATATTGAATTTACTTTTGACTATAACGTGTTCAAAAGATCAAGATACTAGTTAAAATGGAGTAATAGGATAAATATGCTAATTAATAGAGTAAATGCACAAGAAACTGGAGGTTTAGGCCTAGCCGATGCCGCAGGACTAAACCCACACGGGGCTGAAGCACAGTTTAATTTTCTACAATCTTTCTGGGATTATTTTCAGGCAGATATGATTTCATCCATTCCCATTACCTTCTGTTCTATTTTGGTATTTGCGGTAATGATAGAAAGAGCCTTTTTCTATAACAGAAATAGCTGTGATATAGCTTTTCTATTAAACAATCTACAGGCTCAATTAGAGAAAAATGATTTAGACGGCGCTCGTAATATCGCGACCCAATCTAGAAGCATTACTGGTGAAGTCGCAGAGGAAGGTATACGTTTACTTGCTGTGCAGAAAGAGGATTTCTCTAAAGCCTATGATATTACGGTAAATATAGTTACCCGTAAGTTACAGCAATATCTACCAGTTTTAGGTACGGTCGGAGCGATAGCACCTTTTCTAGGTCTATTTGGTACTGTATCTGGGGTTATTAAAGCCTTATGGAGAATGAGTTTAGGTGGTCAGGGTAGTTCTTTAGAAATGGTTGGTGAGATTTCTAATGCCTTAATCGCTACTGGTTACGGACTTGCGATAGCGATAGTAGCTGTAGTTTTTAATAATATTTTTAATAATATAGTAAAGCGTTATGAGGATGATTTCCTTCTCTTAAAGCTTCTATTTATGAGCTTTATGGAAGTTAACTTCTTTGAAACAGCAGTAACAAGCGGCTCACGTGCTAGTGCTTCACAGAAGCGTGCTTATGAGGAAGATGATATAGACGATTCATCTTATCCTGACTTTTTAAAATAGGAGTAAATGTAAATGGGTTTTTCTGGTGGTAATAGTGGCAGTGACTTTTCTGAAATAAATATAACGCCATTAACTGACGTTTTTTTAATTCTCTTCTTAATCATGGTAGTTATAGCACCAATGATTAACGAGACCTCACTCCCTATTCAGCCACCCCAAGCTAAAAATGGTGCTACTGCTGATAATCAAGGCAAGGTGATTAACCTAGAAATAGCGGCAGATGGTTTAATCGCAATAAACGGTAAAAAGCTAAGCCCAGACCCGATTCCACCTGAAAAAGTTAATGAGATGGTCACCGCTGAACTTACTAGCATAAGACAAGATGCTAGTTATTTAGAAGCTCCGCTGAATGTGGTCGCAGATGCCGAAACCAAACAAAAATACTTGGTAGGAGCTTTAGATGCAGCCTCTGGATTGGGTATTAAAAAATTAAATATAGTTACAGTTTCTCAGACTTAATCTAAATCTAGAAAAACTTATAATTTCACTACAGGATAACCCTTAAAGTAATACCTAGAATTCTTTTCGAATCTCAGATCCCTAGTTTCTATAGCTCTATCGCCATAACGACTCGCTGAAATCTTCTGCCAGTCAGTGCTGCCATCACTATTTATTTTTGTAAAATGTAAAGTAAAAGCACTATCTGTACTGTAAGTAGCGAGCAGCAGATAACCTTCCTCGGTAATAGCTGGCTCTAAGTCTACCTTCTCACTAACAGACATCTTTGCCATAAATTCTTCACATAATTTAAAAGCCTTTACTGTAGCACTCAGAGTCTTAATCTTATGCTCAAAGTCACTGAATATCTGTAAAATCTTACTAGAATTTAGAGCTTCACTAGAACTAGTCAGAGGATACTTGAATACTTGATCGAAAGACTGATGATCTTCATTAAAATGAACTATAAATTTCTGCTGCTGCGGCCCCAAACATACTACAAGGTTTGACTCTTGGTCAAAGGCTGAAGCTAGCCCAGAAGGCAGTATAGAGACTTTAGTATCTTCTGGTAGATATAAATCTTTTAAAAGAATCTGCTCTATTTCTTTTTTACGATAATCCTGTAAAGAATCTCCGAACTTATTTCTCTGAAAAAACTTAGCAAGATCTTTTCCTAATCTCTCTCTTGGATTATTAAACCATAAAGCTTTTTTCACATCATATTTCAGGTCAGTATCTGCAAGTTCTGGAACATTATCTAATTCCCAGCCAGTAAGAAACTCAGACTCAGATAGATGATTATCTCTAGAGTAACGATTAGACCAAGACTCTATTTTATCTTTTATTGATATGCATTCCTCTTCGGAAAGGGGAACCTCACGCTTTTGATTTACTCTTGTTACTATTTCTTCTACTACGTACTCTACTGGAAAATTTTTCATGACGGTAATTTGCACCGCGTTGATTAAGAGAGGATTAAGAAGTCTTAAAAAAAATAGCAGCAATTCCTTTGCTCAGAATTGCTGCCTAACCAAGGGGGGTGGTTGTCTAGATTAAATAATCCCTGAAGGGGGAAATATTCTCTAATTTATTTGTGTGATTTAAGCTAAATTATCTACAATATTAATCAACCATGCAATTGATAGATCAGAACTTAGAATCATTTAACAGTACTAAACCTGTAACTCTAATCGATGGAATCAAAGAGATTTTTAAAGAAGAGTTCACCGCTTATCTAGCTAAATACTCAGATAAATTTACTGAACTAAAAAGAGTTCTTCTCGCACAGTCTCAGGGAGCAGATCCTAAATTAGAGTACTTCCAATGGCTCAATTTTGATTATTTAAAAAATTTAAATGAACTCAAAACTAAAGCACTAGCAAATAAAATAAAAACCCAGGGCTATGAAAAATTTATGGTAGTCGGCATGGGTGGCTCTGGCATTAATAGCTTGGTTTTAAATAATGCTTTACGTGAATTTGTAGGACCAGCTAATAACGCTTTAGAGATTCTTATTCAGAATAACCTAGACTCTAGCTCAATGCAGGCTCGACTAGAGAGTCTCGGGGATAATATAGAGAAGACCTTATTCGTAATTATTTCTAAATCTGGTGGTACTGATGAAGTGAGAAGAAATCTTTACAGCATTATCTCTTACCAAATCGCTAGGAATCCAGAAAAACTAAAAGACCTATATCGCTCTATGGTCTTAATCACAGAGCCAGAAAAAGAAGGAAAGAAAAACTTTTTACACGAGTTAAAAAAAGAAGTTAAGGCTAAATTTGATGTAGAAATCCCAGTCCTAGAGAATCATCCAGAAATTGGGGGTAGGTTTTCAATGTTCTCACCAGTCTGTATGTTTAC
>DAISHM010000155.1:0-4549 GCA_036822535.1 Candidatus Caenarcanales bacterium | reverse complement strand
TTTTTCTTAGATTTATCAATTGGAGACAGTAATTTTTCTTTTTTTGCCATAATGCTTGAAGGACTAAGTTTTTCTTGATGGAAGTCACTTGCTTGTTGAGCAATTTCTCTAGCTACTGACCTAAACTGTTCCTTAGCAATGTTAATAACTCTTTTTTGCATAGCAAACCTGTCCTCATTTAAAATACCCATATTAAAGTCACCAATCGTATCCCAGTAATTATTTGGTGTTGATTTTAACAATCTTTCCTTATCACTTTGACTAATTTCAGCATCTTGGGTAATAGTATGATTTAAGTATTGTAATGCTTTATTATGAATTTCTCTAATCTCGGCAAAGGCTTCTGGAGTTAAACAAAACCCTGTAGCATCTCCATGAACACCATTGAGAGACATCTCTTCAAATGCTTCATTCATAGAATGATTAAGATTTAGAAGAGTCTCTGCTAAGTCTAGATTATTTTCAAGTAAGCCTAAGTAAATATTTTCCATATGAGGTAAATACTTAACATAAGGACCAAGAGTCACTGGGTCTGATTCTTTAGTAGTGTAGTGAGTTGCTTCTCTTAAACTTGTTTGATCAGAATCATCTTTTTGAATATTTAATTTATCAATTAATTTAGCAAGTGCTTTATGAAAAGAAGTCACCATGAATTCAGCTAAATAACCAGGCATATGATTTGGTACAGGGTCCGTAGCTGTTGATCCATGGTCCATATCATGAATTAAGAACAAACTATCCCTGGTACTAGTTAATGGCTTCATAGTATGAACTGCTTTTCCGTTATTTTGAGGGTCAATAAGTTTCATATTTACAGAGGTTTCCATACCTGAAGGCTTACCCATTTCATCAATACTAGGAACACCTAGTAAAATTCCTCTAAAAATAGAAATTAACCTAGACCTATTGAAATTTAATTCTGTTTGATACGCTAATTTTTCTTTTGCTTCTTTGTAATTAACAACATTCTTAGTATTTTCTAATCCACCGCTTCCAGTCTGAAAATGCTTTAGAACTTTCTTCTGAGTATCTGTATATAAATTCCTTATCCCCCTGAGTTTCATAAATGGGAATATTAGCATTGATAAGATATTTAGGTCAAATTATTTTAAATTTAGGCCAAGTCATAATAAACTATAATAATTTAAAATGAAAATATCACTTATTACAAGCCCCCAAGAAAAGCTAAAAGACTACTTTCCTACAAGTGCTGAGCCCGATTTTAAGCCTAGTGAAGCTCCATTCACACCAGATGATCAAATTTTAGTTAACCATTTAAGAAAAAGAGGTCATGAGGTTAATGCGAGAACTTGGGGAACTGAGATTTGGAATGAAAATAGTAAAGCTGACCTATTCATAATGAGATCACCATGGGATTATATGGATACTAAAGAAAATCGGTTCAAGTTCCTAAAATGGCTATCTGAATTATAAAACAATGATGTAAAAATAGAAAACTCAGTAGATTTTATGACTTGGCTTTTAGATAAAAAGTATTTAATTGATATTCAAAAGCAAGGAGTTAACGTTGTTCCTAGTGAATATGTAACAAAATCATCAGTATTAGACTTATTAGAGAAATTTGCGAATGAAGGTCCTCTAATAGTCAAGCCCGCTCTTTCAGCTGCTGGAGTAGGCTTAGAAGTTTTGGACTCAAAAGAGATACTAACGGCTTACTCAAATAAGTTTAGTGACTTATTATAGCTAGAGAATTATATAGTTCAGCCGCTAATTGAAAGTATTAAAACAGAGGGAGAATGGTCATTAATTTTCATCGCTGGTGAATACAGTCATAGTATTCATAAAGCACCAAAGAAAGGAGATGTGATGGTTCATGCTGAGAGAGGAGGTTCATTAAATTTCAAGCAAGCTCCTCTAGACTTAGTTGAAGAAGCAAGTAAAGCTATTCCTTCAATACTAAAAGCATTTGAAAGCCAATCTAACAAAGCAAACTATGTGCCACTTTATTTAAGGTGTGACTTTATTAAAGATTCTACTCAGGATAAATATCTTCTCTCTGAGTGTGAAGGTGTAGAACCTGAATTGTTTTTTAGAGCTAAGCCTGGTAGTGAGGAGACTTTTGCTGGTGCTTTGGAGAATGTTGAAGATACTAAGTGAATATTCCAATAGACCTCTTTCGAAACCCTATTTAGTGAGTTCAAAGCCCCAATCTTTTTCTTCGATTTCTGTACTTGTCCGAGATAATTTTAAGTCGTCCAGTAGTTTTTGCTCTTGGGCATAATTCATTGTCTCCTTAAATAAAGTATATTCCATAATTTATTCTCCTGATATGCTTTGGACTTGTTTGATGTATCCCTTACGAATAAGGGTTTGAATGATTTTTATCTAAAATTAGCCGTGCGGCTAAAAATATAAAATACTTTGTGTGAAAATCTCTCTCCTGGACTTGATTTCTACTCTCTAGGCAAGCGTTAATGTGTAGTATGAAAAAGAAAATCAGAGTAGAGAACCTAGACGAATTCACTTTAACAGAGCTTAAAGAGATCTATCTTAAAGAATTTAAATCAGATCCTCCTAAGAATCGTTCGCTGATAGAGAGAGCTTTAGCCTATCGTATCCAAGAAAAAGAAAAAACAAGTCAAAAAGCGAAGCATGAGATAAGCCTCAAGAACTCTCTTTTAAAAGATAATTCTAAAAAGATAGATTACAACTTAAGTGTCGGGCAGAAACTAACAAAAATTTACAATGGTAAAACTTATGAAGTTCTTGTCGCGAAAGACTCTTTTGTTTATAAAAATGAGCATTACAAGAGCTTGAGCAAAATCGCAAAGCTAATTACAGGCACTCATTTATCTGGACCATTCTTCTTTAATTTAAAAGGTAGAAAAAATGACAAAAATTAACTGTGCGATTTATACACGTAAATCTACAGAAGAGGGACTAGAGCAGGATTTCAATTCACTTGAAAATCAATACGAATCAGCTAAAGCCTACATCGCAAGCCAGAAACACGAAGGATGGAAATTCTATAAACGTTATGATGATGGAGGCTTTACGGGAGCTAATACTAAGAGACCTGGATTAACTCAACTTTTAGAAGATATTGAGAAAGGCTATGTTAACTGTGTCGTTGTTTATAAAGTAGATAGACTTTCTCGCTCTTTGATTGATTTTTCAAAGATGATGGAGCTTTTTGAAAAACATACGATAGGGTTAGTCTCTGTAACTCAAAATATCAACACTTCAAATTCAATGGGTAAGCTAACTTTAAATGTTTTGCTTTCTTTTGCTCAGTTTGAAAGAGAGGGTACAGCGGAGCGTATAAGAGATAAAATCTCAGCATCTAAAAGAAAGGGTATGTGGATGGGTGGTATAGTGCCGCTGGGTTACAGATTAGAAAATAAGAAGCTGAAGATCCACGAGATTGAATCTATTTATATAAAATACATCTTTGAAAGTTACTTAAAAGTCTCTTCCATTGCTGAACTTAGGAATAAATTAACGCAAGAAGGAAAATTTACTCGATCTGGAAAACAATGGGGGCATAGTCTTCTAGGGAAGGTTTTAAATAATCCAATTTATATTGGAAAAGTTAGACAGGGAAAAGATTTATACGAAGGGCAGCATCAAGGGATTATAGAAGAATCGCTTTGGCAGCAAGTTCAAGAGAAATTAAAAACAGCGAATAATCGTAATAATAGTGAAACTGAATTTGGCAGGTATCTTCTTTTTCAAAAGCTTTATAATGCTGATGGTGAAATGTTTCGCTGCGATTCTTCAATTAAGAAAAATAAAAATACTAAGATTAGATATGAATATTATGTATCTGCGAAGAAGCGTTTTCAGACAAGAAGAATAGATAAATTAGTTGATAAAGCTATAGAGAATTTCATCAATGCTAAATCTTTATTAGAAAGGTCTCAGGAAGATGAATTAAGCCGCATTGATTATTCAGCATTAAGCTATGAATCAAAGAGAGACTTGATTCGATATTTAATAGATAGAGTGATTTATAACGAGAAAGAACTTCGTATCGAAATTAAGCTAGATAAAATTAATAATTTAAAGCTATGGCAAAATGACTTTTCTTCTAATGCAGATAAGCAGAACTTTCCAGATGCATATCTGTCAGCAGATCAATCTCAAATAAATATACTCATTAATTTAGGAGAGGCTTATGCAGGATTTAAAATTATAGATGATAGCTTGATTAAAGCTGTCGCGAAAGGATATGAATGGAAGCAGCTTCTAGAATCGGGTTTGAATATAAATGAGATAGGCAAGAGAGAAAAAAAAGAACCTAGTTTTATTTCTCGCATGATTAAATTGGGTTATTTAAGTCCTAAAGTGGTTGAGAGTATAGTCTCTCGTAAATATAATCAGGATTTGACTATTGTTAATTTGCTTGATATTTCTAATGAGTGCTCTTGGGAGAAGCAGGAAGAGTTTTTAAAAATGTAGAGGAAGTAAGCGGCAAGAAGCTTTTTAGTTAAAATGAGCTAAAGGAGATTAAACTTGCTATCTTAACTAACAGTAAATATTTTTATCGTTACATATTTTAGCTAGAATGTGAAATTATACTGTGGTG
>DAISHM010000154.1:0-4553 GCA_036822535.1 Candidatus Caenarcanales bacterium | reverse complement strand
AGGCTCTGCCTGTATACCATGAGATCTAGCTATGCAGGGTACAGACTTATAGCGAAGAGCTTTTTCTTTTAAAGCATCTAATAAAGAATCAAAGCCTTTATTTATAATAGCTCCAGCATCTTTAATAGCTAAATTAAGGGCCGTGTCTTTTATATCAGAACTAGTAAGCCCTAAATGCACGTAGCGAGACTCCTCTGAATCTATACTTTCAGCGACACAAGTCAAAAAAGCTAGTATGTCATGCTGTAAATCCTTTTCTAATTCATTAATTCTATTTATGTTAAATGCTGCTTTCGATTTGACTTTTTCATAAACACCAGCAGGAACTTTCGCTAAATCTTCTAAAGCTTTTAAAAAAGCTAATTCGATCTGAAGCCAATATGCATAAGTAGTTTCTTCAGTCCAAAGCTCACTTATCTCTTTTCTCGAATACCTGCTAATCATGCTAAAAAAATACCTTAAAAAATTAGAATCCTAGCAAAGAATAGGAATAGCTTGAAAAAAATTAAAAATTTTTACATTTTTCTTGCGTGTATGTTATCATAAATTGAAGGTTAAGAAATAGTTAAGGAAGGCCAGATGCAAGAACAAAGTACAATGATGTCAAATGTAAGTGCCCTTGGTGTTTATAATTCGTACATAGCAGATTTAGTTAAAGAAAATGAAAAAGCTGAGAAAATCAGTGAGCTAGCGGAACTCTGTAAATCAAATTTTAGAAAAATAAGCATAGTAAAAAAATTCTCTAAAATTGATGAAGATATATTAGCTTATGAAATCTCTAGAATAGATGATTTTTCAGCAGATTTTTTTTCAGGGGTTTTAGCATACGAGACGACTAGGTTAAGATTTAAAGAAGAGATTAATAAATGCACGCAGACTTCTCCAAGCAAGAACCTAGGGATTCACTACTAAATAAATACTGGGATTGTTTTTACGTAGATAATTTTTCAGAAGCTCTTAATATAGCAAGTGAGCTTTTCAGGTCTGCTGAAACTGTTTTTGATAAAGACGAGGCTAAAGAATTAAAATCTAAAATCCTTCTAAAGCAAGGACTTTATTTAGATGCTTATAACCTAATTAAGGACAGAAAATCTTTTAGTGCCTTTAAAATCTTTCTTGAGTTTTTACTAGAAGGTAATCTAAAACCACTTTTAGGCAGATTTAAAAATGATACACCGAGCTTAATTTATAAAGCTTTTTCATTGATGCTATCAAGAGTGTACTGGGGGGAAGATTTCTTAAAAGACAGTAAATTTTACCAAGATGCAGATGCTTTATTGGAAGAGGCTTTTGATAGATTAGTCGCAGAAGAGAAAATTGACTTCGCTATATTAACACTTGCTAAAGCTGTAGAAATTTCCTTACAGGAAGCTCATCTCAGTAAAGATTTAATTTCAATGGTAAGTCTAGAACAAATCGATAATCTGATTAAGTTCAGTGAAAAAGCTAAATATAATTCTACTAGAGCTAGACTGTTTCTTTTAAAGGCTCTACTAACTAAAACTAGAGAATTTGCTGAAGATGCTGAAATTCTTTTCGGTAAAGATCGTAATAGAAACGGTTTAGCAGAGGTTTATCTCTTTTACGCTAATGAGTTTAATGAGGAAGAATATTTCAGTAAAGCTATTAATTTATATAGTCAGGTCGGTAATAATATAGCCCTATCATTAATTAACTCAATACTAGCCTCACAAGCATTAGTAAATGGTAATCTCAGAGACGCTGAACTTTATTTATCTAAAGCTAAAGAGAAAAATGCACAGTGCAGTAGATTTGATAGGCTGAATGTGAAAATCCAAGAGCTATCTTTACTATCAATACAAGGACGCTACGATGAGATAGAATCCTTATCTCTAGAACTTTTACAGAATGATATTCCAAAATTTTTCCAAGCACAAGCTGGTCAAATTTTTGCTGGAATATTAATTAAGAACGGTGGAAATCCTGAACAAATAAAGGGAATCATCGATAAGTCCTGTGAATATTTCAGAGAGCTAAAAAGATTTCATCACCTTTTACAAGCTGAGAATATTCGTTTCCAAGAATATCTATTAGAAGCTAATGCTGAAGAGCTAAAGCTAAAAGCTCAGGAAATAATTAAACTAGCTTCTAAACTAGGTAATATTGAAGAAGTCGCTAATAAATATGTAGATTTAGCCTATGGTCTAATTAACATCAATGCTAAAAAACATAATTTAAATGAAGAAAATTTTGCTGTCGCCATAGAATATTTCGAGAAAGCCATAGAAATTTTTAAAAATGAGGATAATAAAATTGGCGAAGCCAATATCTATCAAGCGATGGGAGACCTTTTTGCTAATATAGGTAAATTTGAAGACTCTTTAAATTCTCTAATTAAAGCAAAAAAATTATATAAAGCCACCCAAGCTAAGCTACAAAATGCGGTCACTGAAACACTTATTGGTATTCTGATTTTAAACCCAGCAGTATTAAATGAGCATACTTATACTATCGCAGCAGATCATCTAGAAAGGTCTTTTCGCTACTTTAGTGAAGAAAAAATTTTAGATATAAGCTGGAATACCTTATTTTACTTAGCTGATTTGAATTTAAAATACTATTTTTATAAAAATAAAAAAGAAAAAACTTATTTAGAAAAAACTACTAACTTTTTCCTGAAAATGCTCTCAGCGATTAAGGAATATCAAGAAGGTACACAGAGATTCCATGCGAATGATATTTACCATATCACGAATATATCAATAGAACAGGCTTGTGAAAAAGCTGTAGAGTTTTTCATTTCAATTGGTGATAAAGAAAATGCTAAAAAGTTTAAAATCTAATTACTAACTATAAATAGCTTCAATTTTTTCTCGATAATTATCATGAATCACCTGCCTAGTTTTTTTAAGAGTACTAGTAAGCTCTCCTCTAGCGACACTGAGGGATTGGTCAAGAATCACAAATTTACGCACCTGCTCAAAATCATTTAATATCTGATTTATTGCAGCAACATCAATTTCACACTGTCTTGTGATCGAATATTTATCTATTTTTTGATACATTAAACGAAAAACTTCTTCATTTACTGAAATTAAAGCAGAGACGAATTCTTTACCTTGCCCCACTAAAACGGCATCGATTACATATGGAATGCTTTCTAGTAAAGCTTCTATACGATTAATTAAGACCTTTTTTCCAGCCTTAGTCGTGATGGTATCCTTTATACGTCCAGAGATAAATACTTGCTGCTGTTTTACTGTAGCTACATCACCAGTCCTAAACCAAGTCTCTTCATCTTCATAAATAAAAGCTTCTCCATGAGAGGAATCCGCATAATAGGACCTAATTACATTATCTCCAGCTAAAAGTAATTCACCACCAGTAATGGTTTTAAAGCGATTATTTTTAAGTATTTTACCTGCACTAGCAGAGACGGACTTAGAAGGAGAACTTAAAGCCACTATACCAGCAGCCTCTACCAGAGAATAGGCGTGCACAACTTTCATACCATATCTCTTTAAAATGACTTCTAATCTAGGACTTAGAATATCTCCGTAACAGATAAAAAATTTCAATTGAGGGGCTAATGATTTTCTGATCTCAGATCTAGCCCAGATATCTAAAAGAGGGACTTTCACTAAGAACTTTAAAAGTGGTCTAGAGTTTAAATCTATAAAAATGCGTTCTTGAATTTGATTTAAAACTCTTGGGGAAACTGAGCAAATAGCTACATTCTTAGATTCCAAATCCGCTAAATAAGCTCGAATATCAGTAGGAATATATAGAGAAAAGCCCCTGAGAAAAGAGTTATAAAAAGATAGTAATTTTTCTGTAAGAATCGCAAAGGAATTGACAGCTAAGTAAACCTCCTTTCTCCCTATGGCTAAAGTTTTAGATATCTCTAAAACATTCATCAACAGAGCTTTATGACTTATAGGTACTAAACGAGGACTAGTCTCAGTACCAGCACTAACTGCAATGCAGGCTATATCTTCAGCACCCACTAAAATTTTTTCAGCTGTCACAGACCTAGATGGCTCTTTAGCTAGGAGTGGTTCCCAGAGATGTATTCTCACATTTAAAAAAGCTTCTGGACTAGCAGTTAATTTAGGATCAAGAATTATAATATCTACAAGAGGAAGCTTATGCACAGCACTAATACGCTTAAGTTTATTTAAAAATTTTTGATCTTGAATAAATATAGTTTTTACCTGTGCCGTTTTCAGAATGTAAACTAGCTCATCATCACTGGCATCTGGGTGTATACCGAGACTAGCAGCACCCTGCTTCATAATCGCTAAATCTGCGATAATCCAGCGACTAGAATTATAAGCCCAAATCGCTATAGGATCTGCCTTTAAATGTCCAAAGCTTTCTAAGACATCTGCAAGCTTACGGCTCTGTGTACGAATTTCAGCGAAGCTCAATTTAAGATTAATCGGCTTACCCTTAAGGCTATCTATCCTCTCTATAGTTAAATTTAATTTAGCGTATCTATTAACATTTTGTTCAAATAACTCTTTGATAGTTTGAAAGCTCATCTAAGATAATTTTTTTATACCGATGTTAAAATATTTTTGTTATACTTC
>DAISHM010000153.1:0-4562 GCA_036822535.1 Candidatus Caenarcanales bacterium | reverse complement strand
TGCAGAAATTAAAAAACTAAAGACTGAGGTTATGCTCAGTGATTTAGAAACAGAGGGGTCACAGGATGCTCCAGAGAGTGAGCTTGACTCTGATACCGTAGAAGCTAGTGTTGATCTACTTCCTGAGTTAGTTCCAGAGATTGAGATAGAGAAAAAAGATGACTCATCTTCTGAAGCTTTAAGTAATTTCGTGAATTCTCTATCAGTGAATAATCTCCAGAAACCCTCTCTAGACAGACCGACTAAATCTATTGATGATATAGCTAATGTAAGATCCCTATCTTTAAATCCTAGTGTTAATCGTCAGGCTGCTCAGGCTCAGCAGCCCTACCGTGTAGCTGCCCCAACTTTAAGAGTACAGGGTAAAAAGGGCTTAGGTAGAGCAAAAAAAACTAATACTCCAGATACAGCTAATAGATTTCAGAAGAAAAATAAATTTAAATCTCAGGAGCAGGAAGAAGAAGTCGTTAAAATTTTTAATGTCGCTAATGCGATGACAGTAAGAGAGCTTTCTCATAAAATAGAAGTACCTGAAACCCAGATTATTACCTATTTCTTCATGAAGAAGATTATTAAAACTGTAAATGATATTTTAGAAAAAGATCTGATAGTACAGTACTTAGAGTCATTAGGATATTTAGTAAGTACCGATGCCGAAGATAATTTAACTAATGAAGAACTCAGAGACACTCTTAAAGAGGACGAAACTGATGGAAATCTAATTACTAGACCACCTGTTGTAACTATCATGGGGCACGTAGACCACGGTAAAACTACTTTAATTGACTGTCTACGTAATTACAGTAAGAAAATCGTAGACCAAGAATTTGGTGGTATCACTCAGCATATCAATGCTTATCAAGTTACTGCGCACGATTATGATGGTAATGAGCGTTTGATTACTTTTATAGATACGCCTGGTCATGAAGCTTTCACTGCGATGAGGAAACGTGGTGCTAATATCACGGATATAGTGGTGCTAGTAGTCGCTGCCGATGATGGTATTAATACTCAAACTAAAGAGTGTATAAAGCATATTCGTGACAGTAAAGTTCCTTTCCTTATCGCGATTAACAAAATAGATAAAGCCGAAGCTAATATAGACAAGGTTCTAGCACAGTTAGCTGAGCATGAGATCGTCACTGAGCAGTACGGAGGACCTATAAGCTGCGCGCAGATTAGTGCTTTAAAGAGATTAAACATAGACGAGCTTTTAGAAAAAATTATTCTGGTCGCTGACGCAGAGTTATCCGAAGAGATTAGATCTAACCCTAATAGACCTGCCGTAGGGACTGTTATTGAAGCAGAGATGTCTAGGCATAGAGGGGCAATGTCGACTATATTAGTACAGAACGGTACTCTGAAAATTGGTGATTTCGTCGCTGCTGGAGCCGTGTCTGGAAGAGTAAAAGCGATGTTTAATGAGAATAATGATTCCCTAAAATCAGCAGGACCTTCTACCCCAGTAAAATTATTAGGACTTTCTGATGTACCTAAGGCTGGTGATCCATTAAAGGTCTATCCGAGCATACAGGAAGCGAAGCGTGTTGCAGAGCAGGCTAAGGAAAAAGAATTAGAAGAGAAGAGATTTAAAGGTATTTCTGCTTTTGCTTCTGAGATCAAAGAAGGTCAGGCTTAAGAGATGAGAATCATTATTAAAGCTGACGTTCAGGGTTCTGCTGAAGCTATTGCTTCTGAGTTAAATAAATTATCCACAGAAGAAGTTCTAGTTAAACCAGTTTTATTTGAGTCTGGCTCTATTACAGCAAATGATGTTCAATTGGCTGAAAGTACAGGATCCTTATTAGTCGGTTTTCACGTAGGTACTGATTCTCAGACAGCTAAGCTTGCAGAAAAACTGAAGGTTAAGATTAAGTCTTATGAGGTAATTTATAAGCTGATAGAAGATGTAGGCAGAGCTGTACTCGGTCTGCACGACCCAGATTTAGAGGAAAAAGACTTAGGTACTGCTGAAGTACGTAAGATATTCACTATGGACAAGCGTAATTTCGCTGGATGCTACGGTTCTGATGTTGAAGTGGTCATATATGAGATAGCTAAGGTCTTGCGTGATGGCGTACAGATTTACGAAGGTAAGTTAGACTATCTCAAACGCTTTAAAGATGATGTTCGTACTGTTAAAGAAGGTTTTGAGTGTGGTATTAGTTTCGAGAGATATAATGATCTACAGGAAGGCGATATCATAGTCTGTTACACGATTAAAGAGGTCGCTAGGACTAGCGTCTAAGATTTAAAAGCTAAGGGGAATTTTGAAAAAAAGCTACGAAAGAAGAACACGGGTGTCTAAAGCGATTCAGCGAGAAATTGCAAGGATGCTTTGGTCTAATGTAATCAAAGACGATAGGCTCTCTGCAATGATTTCCATAGTAGATGTAGACATGAGTCCTAGTCTGTCTTCAGCAAGAGTATATTTTTCTCTAATGGATTCAGAATTAGCAGATGATATAGGTACTCAGGTAGGTGCTAAAGCTGCTCTTGATGAGCAGGCGGGAATGATTAGTGGTGAGCTTGCTCGTACATTGAATTTGAAATATGCTCCTAGATTGCATTTTATTTTTACTAAATCTTTAAAAGAGTCTGTGGAATTGATAAATTTAATTGATAAAACTGTAGAGGCTGATGAAGCTAATAAATAAGTAAATGACGGAATTTGGGTTTTTAAATATTCATAAACCAGAAGGAATGACATCGCATGATGTAGTCGCTGTTTTAAGAAAAAAACTCAATATACGTAAGATAGGACACAGTGGTACTTTAGATCCCTTTGCAGAAGGGGTTTTAGTGATAGCGGTTAGTGCAGCTACTCGCCTAATTCGTTTTTTACCTGAGACTAAGGCTTATGAGGCTCTAGTCGATTTGTCAGCTGTGACCGATACTGATGATTTGACAGGAGAGATATTAGAGAGCTTTTCTGCATCTAGAGATAGCTTACAAGATATAAAAAATAAATTAGCTAAGATGACTGGTGAATTTGAGCAATTACCGCCTCTTTATAGTGCCATAAAAATTAATGGAAAAAAACTTTATGAAATGATGCGAGCTGGTGAGAATTTGAGTTTGCATGATGTTAAAACACGTAAAGTAACAGTGAAGCAGATTTCTATATTAGCTTATGAGTATCCTTTACTTCACTTGAAAATCTCTTGTGAAGCTGGTTTCTACGTAAGATCTTTAGCTCGTGATTTAGGCGGGCATTTAAGGAAGTTGATTCGTACTGAATCTAATGGTTTGAAGATAGAGGATTCAATTAAGCTAGAAGATATTACTAGAGAGAATTTCACTAATTATTTAATGAATCCTGAATCAGTTTTAGATTTACCTAGTCTTAGCTTTAATAAGGAAGAATCGATAGGTTTACAGCAGGGTAAATTTATTTCTTATAATAATTCTTTAAAAATTTCTTCTGAGCTTATACAATGTATAGGAGAAGAAGGCCAGTATTTAGGTGTAGCTAAGCTAGCTAAAAATAGGGCTGAAAGCGTATTAGTAAAACCACAGGTCATAGTTTAAATGAATGAAGCTTTAAATAAAATTGGAACGCTAATTAAAAATAAGAGGACTGAGCTAGGCTTAAGCGTTAAAGATTTATCTGAAAAGTCAAGAGTAGGCTTTAGTAATATAGTTAATATCGAAGAAGGTATACGCGATGAATTACCTGAAGATGCCTGTTTAAATGGTTTTCTTAAGATTTTATTGAAGACTTTAAAATTTGATAATTATGAAAAGATCCTTATAGACTATAATTCAGCACGTGAATCTCAGGAATTTATTAATTTAAGTAATTCTGGTAGGCATATTAATAAGTTTCCTGAAAAAAATGTTTTACAAAGTAAGCTTGATTCCAAAAAACTAATTTATATACTTTTAGCTTTTATTTTTTTAGTAACTCTTTCTAACTCTATCTTACAGAATGCTTCTAGAACTAAAAATGAAAAATTAGAGAAGCCAGCTGCTAGCCAAAAAGCTTTAACGGAACAGGCTAAAAAGCTTCCTGCTAAAACAGAGAAGACTTCAAATGAAGCTAGTGAAGAAGAGCTGAAAGCAAGTGAAGAAAATAAAACAGAGGAGTCTCCGGAGGCTGCTAAGCCTCAGTCTGGGATTAAAAAACTTAGTATAAAAGTAAATGATTCAGCTTGGTTACAGGTAGTATCAGCAGATACCGGAAAGGTTATATTTGAAGGTGATGTGAAGTCTGGCACTCCACTATTAGAGTTTAGTGATGCTAAAGGTTTCGTTTTATCTTCTGGTAATGCTGGTGCTTTAGAGATCAGTACAGATGGCACTGAGGCTAAAGTAATTGGTAAGAAAGATCAATTAATAAAATGGTATTATCCAGACTCTGCTAAGGAAGCTTATTTAAAGAAACGTGAATAAAAATGATTAAAGTAGATCCATATTTTAAACCCATTTTAGTTTCATCTCTCTGTATAGTTACTCTCAATACTTTACTGCATTTACCTTTTTTTTCCCCCTTATTGACTTATTTTATAGGTGTCTTTTTAGCAGCCTTTCTCTTTAAATCAGCTTTTAAAGATCCTTAT
>DAISHM010000152.1:0-4586 GCA_036822535.1 Candidatus Caenarcanales bacterium | reverse complement strand
AAATACTCGTGAAAAGAAGTTATCTCGTGCTCAGCAGCTAGAACTTAGAAGTTATTATGCTTATGCTCGTAATGAATTAACGAAAATAGCTCGCGGTCCTATTTTACCTACGGCTTCTCAAGATTTTGATTTAGACGGTAAAAAAGATACAGCTGCTTTAATTACTGATAAATCCTCTGGATTGGTTTCTTTAGTAATTTTAAATGATGCTAAAGTGCTTTATAAAGCAGAATTTCCACATCATTATACAGAGTTAATGAGTCAAGGTGCTTATCCTTTAAGCGTTATAGTCGGCAAGGAAATGAAAAAAGTAAATTCTCCTTGTTTAAGACTGATTTCCATCGCTGGCCCGCATGAATTCCTCTTTTTCGATAGAGCGAAGAAAGATTGGGTTAGAATGAGAGCTAATGACGGGCACTAAGGTAGCTATAGTAACTGGAAATAATGTAGGTTTAGGTAGAGCTCTTACTGAGAAGCTTCCAGATATCGGCTATCTTAAACCAGAGATTATTAGAAGTGCTGATTATGATTTAAAAAATAGTGATTCTGCAATTAAGCTAGTAAAAGAGACTGTAGAGCGTTTCGGGGCTATAGATCTATTGATAAATAATGTAGGTAACTATATTAATAAGCCAATTAGTCAGTTTAGCTTCTCTGAATGGGATGAGATGATAGATAGTAATTTGAATTCTGCTTTTTATTTGTCACAGACGGCTTTACCATACTTAAGAGAGTCGCGTGGGCGTATTTTAAATATTGGCTTTGCGAGTATGGAGCGTTTAGATCCAGGAGTGAATGTCACTGCTTATCAGGCAGCGAAGACAGGTCTTCTAGTGATGACTAGAGGAATGGCTAAAGAAGAGGCTGAGAATGGGGTTTTAATTAATATGCTTTCACCAGGTTATATGGAAAACACAGTCATGGATCCGATCATGCCGAAGATGCCCTTAAATCGCTTTGCGACTTTAGATGAAGCGGTTTCGGCTGCTTTTTTCCTAATACAGAGTGATTATATTACTGGTCAGAATTTAGAATTAGCTGGAGGCTGGGGGCTGTAGAAGTTTTGTTCCCCTAATAGGGAGTCGTTAATGCTCTAAGACACTAAGATAACCGAGATTATCTAACTCAGTCATAGTATCTATGCACTGTATAGCACGCTCTGCTAATTCTAAGCGATTCTCACGTACTAACATATTTCTTAATGTGCGATAAATCTCAGGCAGAAAGTAAACATCGTTTGCGGCGTAGTTTAGCTGATCTTTATTAAGATATGAAGTTCCCCAGTCACTGCTCTGCTGAGCTTTACTGATATCTTTACCTAAAACTTCTTTACAGAGGTCTTTTAAACCGTGTTTATCAGTGTAAGTCCTCGCAATTTTACTAGCGATTTTAGTACAGAAATAGTTTTTAACTTTAATGTTTAACCAAAATTTTAGCCAAGCTACATCAGTACGTGCATAGTGAAAGAGTTTTAGCACTTTCTCATTTTAGAAAAGGGCTTTAAGATTTTTAGCTTCTTCTTGTCCCTGTTCTATACGTACTAATCTTACATTTCTATCATCATCTGAGATTTGTACTAAGCATAGACGATCTCTGTAGACGTTCAAACCCATCATCTCACAATCAACTGCGATTAACTCTTGGTTTAAATAAAATTCTAAGTCACTGTTAGAGAGATCTTTCTCTAGAAGTTTAAGTTTTTTATCATCCATAACTTAAACGCCTATTTTATAAATCGCCATCTCTGAGATACCTTGAAGATAATCCATGCCCCAGATACTCACTACTATTAGTACTGCGACTGATAACATCGCTGTAAATTTAGCTGGGTCATAGCAGTGCTTTAATTTCGTGATGAAACTGATTTTCTCGTCACTACTAGAATTACTTAAGCTAGCTTCGCTTTGTGCTGATAGAGCGTAAGATGGCTCGTCTACTATCATTAGTTTAGCTAGATATAAGTAATAGAACAAGGCGATAACAGAACCGATTAAAGCGATTATTACTAAGTATGGTGCATAAACTAAACCAGAGCTGAAAGAGCTAGAGAATAAGAAGAACTTAGCGATGAAACCTGCTGGTATAAAAGGTAAGCCAGCTAAATTAAATAAAGCGATAGAAAAAATAATAGTTAGTGCTGGTTTTTTCTGTATCCAGCCCGCAAAATCAAATATTCTGTCACTGCCAGTCTCTTCCTCGAAATAAATTATGCACGCAAAAGCACAAGTGTTCATAATTGCATAAATAGTAATGTATAGAAGTAGAGAACTTACGCTTTCTAATCTAAGACAAGCTAGAGCTACCAATAAGTACCCAGATTGAGCTATAGAAGAGTAAGCTAATAGTTTTTTTACTGAACCACGGCTGATGATCTGAATGATACCGACATAATTTCCGATTATGATGGATAAGACAGCAACTATAGAGAGCATTGGTAAAAGAAATTCATTATGGAACACTGTACCGAAAACTCTTATAGCTACTGCAAAGCCAGCTACTTTAGAAATGACGGAAAGAAAAAGAGTAGTACTAGTCGGAGAGCCATAATAAACATCTGGCGACCAGTTATGAAAAGGTGCCGCTGCTAATTTAAAAGCTATCGCAGCTACTAGAAGAGCTGAAATTAAGATCTTTAATGGAGCAGAAAGTAATGAAATAGTCTCTAACTGCACTATACGACTAGCTACTTGGGCAAAGTTCGTAGAAGCAGTAACCCCATACATTAGTGAAATGGCGAAGAGTAGCATCCCTGTAGCCACTGCTGCACTCAGTAAATATTTAATCGCAGACTCGTTAGATTTCTGTAGTTTTCTAGTGTAGGAAACTAGAAGAATTGCACTTAGACCTAAAGTCTCAAGACCAATAAATAAAGTAAGAAAATCATTTACGCCAGCGAGGAAACCTGCTCCTAATGTGGCAGTTAGAAATATAGAAAAATATTCAGCTGGGCTCTCGTATTTCTCCATGTATTTAGTCGCAGCTAAACAGATTAGTGAAGCTACTCCATAAATTAAAACTCTTAAGTACCTAGATAGCGAATCTGAAATGAAGGCTGAATTCAATATTTTAGTGACTTCCTCTCCCTGAGTGCTAAATGCAGCAGTCAGGCAAGCAATAAATAAAGCTAATGAAGCTGCTAAGCCAGTATATTTTTTAGTCCTTTCGAGAAGGCTCATTAATAGTGTAATAAGTACTGAGCTAAGTATAATAAACTCAGGTAGTAAAATTTTAGATACTAGATTCCAGTCCATAGTCGTATTTAATTGTATGATATTGCTGTGAAGCTAGCAACCTAATGCCGAATAATAATACAGAGCTAGAAATTTTAAATGATGTAGCAAGCGTTTTAGATGTTAAGAATCATCTTATAATTCAGCGTTTTTTGAAAGTTTTTACTGATTACTTATCTTTAAGAGTGCAGCATGAGAGTCTAGAAAGAGAATGCGAGCGACTAACTAAGTTAAACGAGACTAAAACTCAGATTTTAAGTGCAGTTTCCCATGAGTTACGCACACCGATGTCAGTAATTTTAGGTTTTAGTGAACTATTGATTAGCAATAAATATTCTGCAAAGCAGAACAAAAAGTATCTAGAAGAGATTTATAGTGCTTCTAAAAAATTAGCTGCATTGATTGATGATTTTCTTGATTTATCACGTCTAGAATCAGATGAAGATATATTCCTGAGTGATTTTGAAGCCGTAGAAATATCTAAGATTGCGAAGAAGGCTTGGCTTGAAACAAGTAGTTTATATAAAAATCATTCTATGGAATGGATAATTAGTGAAGACATACCTCTAATTATTTGTGATTCTGTCGCTCTAGAGAGAGTTTTACATAATTTATTTACTAATGCCTGTAAATACTCACCTATAGAGGAAACTAAACCAGAAAGAAAACAAATCACCTGTCAGATACAGCTTCTTACTGCCTATAGTGAAGAAAATCATTTCGATGAAATTATGGTCTCAATTAGTGATAATGGTATCGGTATAGCTAAAGATCAAGTAGAAAGTGTTTTTCAGAGATTTATGCGAGTCGATAATTCTGATACTAGAAAAATTGGTGGTACTGGTTTAGGTTTATGGATATCTAAGCAGATTATAGAAGCTCATGGTGGGAAGATCTGGTGTGAGAGCGACTTAGCTGTGGGTACTACTTTTAAATTTATACTTCCTATTTACCGCTAGGGGACTTTGGCAGCAGTCTCTTGGAATTCTCTAAAACTATTAAGGCATTTCTAATTAAGCCTTCTCTCTTTGCTCTAGATAAAGGGGTTTCACCGAATTTAAAGAAGAAAAGTTTATCTAGAAAAAGCTCATAATCTTCTCTGGAAAGCTCACTTAATTTATTTATTTTAGCTAATTCTTTTTTAGCGTAATTCATAAGCTTAATCTCGGCACTCTTCTCACAGGCTTTAAAAAAATCTTTTTCAAAATTATCTACACTGAGAGATAAAACTAAAGGTAAATATAGCCAGTGACCTACACCAGCATCTGCTTCAAATTCAGGAAATATATTAGGGCGTGATTTTAGAGTCGAATCTTTACGGTTATATGGGCAAATCTCTTGGCAGAGATCACAGCC
>DAISHM010000151.1:0-4598 GCA_036822535.1 Candidatus Caenarcanales bacterium | reverse complement strand
TGCCGCTTCTTCTCTTTCTAATACTAGAGATATTTCTCGTGTAATAACATTTATAGTCTGAATTTGCTCAGCATTGAAAAATAGTCCATCTCTAGGTATAAATCCTAAGACCCCTAGTGTATTATGAACAGTCTTTAAAGGAAAATAGAGGGCATCACTGTCTGGAATTATATTAGTATGCAGTCCTGCTTCGATGTTTTTTTTGAAAACCCAATCAGCTAGAGCTTTTTCATTTTCATCTAGGCTGAATTTTATTCCGATAGAGTCCTTGAAATCAAGTTCATTATTTTTAGCTAAAACAATAAAAAAGTTTCCCTGAAATATATAGGTTAAATGTTCAATAGTACTATTTAAAGCTTTCTGTAAATCTTTTTCATTAGTAAGACATTTAGAAACGCTGTAAAGTAAAAGGTTTTTAGCTTCACTACGTTCAATTTTTTTCTTCTGTGAATTAATTCTATGGGTTAAAACTCCAGTGGAACCAGCCGCAATAAAGTAACTTATACACATCATCATATCCTCTGCTTTAGAAATAAAAAATGTTCCGTAAGGTAGTATAAAAAAATAATCCCAAAGCAGGGCGCTGACTAAGGCTGAGCCTAAGATCAGATAAATATTAGAAAAAAAGCTTATAGCAAGTACCCCTAAAAGATAAAAGAAGCCTATAGACTGGTAGCCTATTGTATCTCTAACGAGTAAACCTAAGACACTGATACCAACTATAATTAGGCTACTTTTTATAAATTCGGCATTAGCTTTATTCATTAATATTTACCTGAAAGATTCATCTAGAGCTTTATTTAATAAAAGTACATTTACCCTTTTCTCGCCTAATATCCCTAAGTCTCTATCTTCCGTATAAAGTTTTATGAGCTTTAAGACTTTAGCTTTTTCTTCTATATTTAATTTCCTAGATTCTATTACACGATTAAGCTGATAAATAGCTGAATTTGGGCTAATATGAGGGTCAAGACCGCTAGCCGAGCTACTTAATAAATCTTGGGCATCTAGCGAAATTTCCATCTCTGCATCTACTACGCTCTTCTCTAGGTTTTCCTCTCTATTTTTAATAGCTTCTTGCAGCGTTTTACTGGTCGCAGAGAGATTAGAGCCGCCAGAACCTAATCCATTATAATCGACTGCTGAAGGGCGAGACCAGAAGTATTTATCTGAACTAAACTTCTGAGCGATTAATTTAGAGCCAATTATTTTAGAACCTTTAAGGATTAAAGAACCATTAGCTTCTTTAGGAAAGAGCCTTTGAGCGCTGTAATGTACCGCAAGAGTGTAGAAGACTCCTGTGATTATAAGCATTAAGATAAAGATTCTGAGACTAATAAAAAATTCTTTTAACATAAAATTACCTCTCTAAACTAAATTAAACGTGACTAATACTATATCGATTAATTTAATGCCGATAAAAGGACTAATTAAGCCACCTAAGCCATAAATTAAGACATTTCTACTTAATATTTCTTTTGCAGCTAAAGCTTTATAAGTGACACCATGTAAAGCTAAAGGGATGAGGGCGATGATGATTAAAGCATTAAAAATTACCGAGCTTAAGATCGCACTCTCAGCAGAATTTAGCTGCATAAGATTTAAAGTATTTAAGACTGAAGTCCCTGATGGACTAAGGTATAAGGTACTAAATATTGCAGGTAATATCGCAAAGTACTTAGCTACATCATTTGCAATACTAAAAGTGGTGAGTGAGCCTCTAGTCATTAAAAGCTGTTTACCGACTTCTACTATATCTATAATTTTAGTCGGATTAGAATCTAAATCAATTAAATTACCTGCTTCTCTTGCGGCTTGAGTGCCAGTATTCATCGCTACGCCGACATCTGCTTGAGCTAAAGCTGGCGCATCATTAGTACCATCTCCAGTCATCGCCACTAAATGACCTTTTTTCTGTTCTTCTCTAATCTTATTTAGCTTAATTTCAGGCGTAGCTGAGGCGATAAAATCATCTACTCCAGCTTCAGCTGCTATAGCCGCTGCGGTTAATGGATTATCGCCAGTAATCATAATAGTTTTAATGCCCATTTTTCTTAATTCTGCAAAACGCTCTCTGATACCAGTTTTCACTATATCTTTTAGCTCTATTAGTCCTAGAATACGATCATTTTCAGCTACTAATAACGGAGTGGCTCCTTTCTTCGCTACATCTTCAGCAGCTTTAAGCATATCTGAAGGAACAGATTTCTCGTAATTCTTCATATACAGCTCTATCGCATCAATAGAGCCTTTTCTAATTATTCTAGTGCGCTCATCTTCGTAAATATCTATTCCACTAATGCGAGTCTGAGCCGAAAAGGGAATAAATTTACTTTTACCTGCACTAAAATTTTCTGCTCTTAGACCATGTAGGTTTTTAGTTAAAACTACTACAGATCTACCTTCTGGGGTCTCATCTGCTAGTGAAGCTAACTGAGCAGCTTTCGCTAACTCAAGCTCACTAATTCCAGTACTAGTAATTAATCTAGTCGCCATACGATTTCCAAGTGTGATAGTTCCAGTTTTATCTAATAAAAGAATATCTATATCTCCGGCTGCTTCTACAGCTTTACCACTCATCGCAATTACATTTTTTTTAATCAGTCTATCCATGCCACTTATACCAATTGCACTGATTAAGGCTCCTATAGTGGTAGGTATTAGGCAGACTAATAAAGAGATTAAAATCGGTACTGTAACTAAAGATTCAGTCTGAGATAATTCTGAAGCATTAGAACTATAGTCTACTAAGGGCTTTAAGCTTATCACCACGCATAAAAAGACTAAAGTTAAAGAGACTAAAACTATATTTAAAGCCTTCTCATTCGGCGTACTCTGCCTTTTCGCTACTTCGACTAGCTGTATCATTTTATCTAAAAAACTAGAACCTGCTTCACTAGTAACTTTAATAATAATCTGATCGCTGATGACTTTAGTGCCACCAGTAACAGCGCTTCTATCACCGCCGCTCTCTCTGACCACAGGTGCAGACTCACCAGTAATCGCAGATTCATCTACTGTCGCTATACCCTCTATGACTTCTCCATCACAAGGAATAATTTCCCCAGCAGAACAGATGACTAAATCTCCCTTAGAAAGTAATTGGGCATTAATCTTTTCCTCATGACCATTAAGTAGTTTTCTAGCATAGGTATTAACTCTAAGTTTTTTTAAAGAGTCTGCCTGAGCCTTTCCGCGGCTTTCTGCTAAAGCTTCTGCAAAATTAGCAAATATCACCGTAAACCACAGTCATATAGAGATCTGTAAATTAAAGTTAAAGGAAATATCAGCTTCTAAAAAAGCTTTTATGGTGTAACAAGTACTCAGGACAGAACATAAAAGGGTAAGAAAAATTACAGGATTTTTTATCTGTAATCTAGGATCAAGTTTAGTAAAGGATTTTATTAAACTTGATAATAAAATTTCACGACTTAAAAATTTACTATTATTTTTCATAATTAAAATACCACTCCTTCAAGCATTAATAAATGTTCACTAACTGGACCTAAAATCAAGCATGGTAAGAAAGTTAAACCTCCTAGAATAATGATTACGGCAATTAATAAAACTGCAAAGAGTAAAGAGTCTGTAGGGAAAGTCCCGCTAGATGCTGGCACAGATTTCTTTTCACTCAAATAGCCAGATAAAGCTATTACTGAGAGCATAGCGCCAAAGCGTGAGATCAGCATAATTATTCCTAAGAGTACGTTGTAATAAGGGGTGTTAGCATTTAAACCAGCGAAAGCACTACCATTATTGCCTGCTGCTGAGCTGACCATGCGGGCCTTTATTTAAAATACTTGATAAAGCTTCTGGTAAAGAGATAGACATTCCTAAGCCGATTAGGATAAGAAAGTTTGGAATTAGCATGGTGATTAACACAAGAATAATTTCACGTGATTCTATCTTTTTCCCCATAAACTCTGGACTGCGTCCGACCATTAACCCTGCTAGAAAGACTGTCATAAAAACAAACATAAACATGCCATAGAGACCGCAACCCACACCACCAAAAACTATTTCTCCAAGCATGATATTGAAACAGGCTATACCACCAGTAAGTGGACTAGATGAAGATATCATCGAGTTTACAGAACCATTAGAAGCTGCTGTAGTAGCTGCTGTCCAAATAAGGCTATTAATAATCCCAAATCTCTGCTCTTTTCCTTCCATAATATTCATTACTTGATGCGAAGAATATTCTGAGATCACAGAGCCTAAAAGGGATAAAGCAAATAAAACAAACATTACTCCAAGAATGATATAGGCTTGCTTTCTTGCTTTAAGCATAATCCCGCTCATATAAACGCTTGCAGATGGAATTAAAAGTAAAGCGAGCATCTGAAAAAAATTACTAAGAGGGCTTGGGTTTTCAAAAGGATGAGCACTATTAGTATTAAAAAAGCCACCACCATTAGTCCCTAACTGTTTAATAGCGATTTGAGAAGCTGCCGGCCCCATAGGAAGCAGTTGAGAAGCAGAATCTAGAGAATCTAGGATTTCGACTTTTTGATTAGGTGAAAAGTTTTGAATTACTCCTTGGCTGCATAAAAAAATAGCGAAGCAGAATGATAAAGGTAAAAGTATATAAAGCACAG
>DAISHM010000150.1:0-4616 GCA_036822535.1 Candidatus Caenarcanales bacterium | reverse complement strand
AGAAGAAGCATTAAACAAAATAAGGCATTTAAAGGATGAACTCTTAAACTCAGAAGCTAAGTTAAGTGCTAAAGGGATACAGACTTTAGACTTATTATTACTATCTCCTTTAGGTGGGATAAAAAGGCAGATTATCAGTATGAACACCTGCTTTGAGGATATGTTAAATGCTTTAATTCTGCTTAAATTTATTAAGGCTGCTTCTAGTGAAAAGCTTTTCAGAGAGAGCTTCATTCCTCTAGAATTAGTACCACTTACTGAGCAAATAAGAGATTTAAGAAATTCCTATAAATGTACAGTAGAAGCCTTATCTAATCAGGCTTGGCGAGAATATCTCCTAGAGCATAATGCTGAATTCATAAAAATGCGTGGTCCTTCAGATAGCGGTAAGCAAAACGGTTTTACAGCATCACAATGGGAAATGTTTCGTTCTAAGCAGTTAGATACTATAGTAATAGAGCTTTTCAATAGCTGTCTCTATGAATATATTTTCAAAGAAGCTGATGAGGGAGAACTTTTAAGTAGTCAGTTAATAAATGAGAAAGAATATATTAATTTGGCTGAGTTTCAGAAGCTAATCCTAAATCCAGACTACGATGATTCTTTAGAAAAAGCTGCAATAGAATATGCCTTAAATATTTTTATCTCTTTATTCGAAAATGAATTTACAGCTGAAGAAAAGACTAAATGGTTAAAAATACTCTTAGAGAAAGGGGTTACTAAAGTTAAATTAATTAATTTTGATGGCTGGGGAGAGCCTGTGGAAAGAGGCGGTGGATTAGAATTTAGGAAGACAGCGACCTGCACACAGCCATTAGGCTCTAATCCTCATTACGAGAGAACTTTACAAGGTGGCGGCGCACAGCAGTTAATTTCGTTTTTTAAAAGTCACGAAATGATACAAGATTTTATCTTTGCGACTACAGAAATTTCTGCAAGAAAACTCAATCAGGGAAAGAGTCTTAAAAGCCTATGCTTAAATACTAAATTCGTAGAATTTTTAGATCGCATGATTAATGAAGTTAGATCTAAATTACGCTCAGAGGTTTTCGGTTTAGATTTAGATGATGATAATAAATGTACAGAGGAAGCTACTCTAAGACGCTATTTCCACCATGTCATTAAATCCCCATTAATTTATCTAGATCTTTTTAATATTGCGAGCAGACCTACTAGCCGTTCTGGAGCTAAGATTAAAGGCATACTAGCAGATCCAGATTATAATAATGATTTAAATTTACTAGCAGAAAGGCTGTCCATTTCAGAGATTCTCAGCCTTTTAGCAGATATTAGAGCTATTCCCTATTCTGCGATGTTTAATTTGATTGGTGGGAATCATGTATCTTTCTATGGCTACCAAAATTTAGATCCTGCTCTAATAGAGGATTTGCATTATTTTTACTATGATGATGAAACTAAACAGGAGACTCGCCTACTAAGACATATTATCGATTCCTTGGAGAGAGGGGTTTTTACCGCAGATCTATCTGCCTACAGTGAAGCTAGAAAGATTATAGAAAGTGTATTTAGAGATAATTACTCTATTGAATCTGATTTACTTTTAAATAAATTAATTGAGGCAAATCAAGCAACGATTAATTTCATCGCTCAAATAAAAAAATACAAAGTAAATAATCCACAGAAGGTTTTATTAAAAGAGCTTTTACAGGATAACCCCGAGGAAAGAGATCTTTTACTAGCAAGGCGAGATGATGCGGTAGTACCACGCTTAGGCTTAGCGTATAGCATTAGCAAGATACTAAAATATTGTAAAGAAAATCAGTTAAATCCCCTTAGTATTAACAATATTCCGCTAAAATATTTAGACCTACTCAGAAAAGCTTTTTCTGCTGGAGCCTCTACTTTCGGTAATGGCTGCATAGATTAGTAAAATAGAAAAAGAGATTCTAAAGGAGTAATATAAATGGCTACTAATATTTGGTTTACAGAAATATTTAAAGATAATCAGGGATTCACTCTTAAAGCCTCGGAAATTCTTTTAAAAAAACAAAGTAAATATCAAGAGATTTTAATTTTTAAAAATGAACATCTCGGCACGGTTATGGCTCTAGATGGAGCACTAATGCTCAGCGATTTAGATGAGCACATGTACCACCATGCTTTGACCAGCTATGGTATGCAAAACTTAGCCCCAGATTTAGATCTTTTGAACATATTAGTAATCGGTGCTGGTGATGGCGGTATAGTTAGAGATCTTTTCAAAAAATATGAAAATCGTATTCATCGTGTCACTATGGTGGAAATCGATGAAGAAGTTATAAAAGCCTCACGCGAATTCTTTCCTAAGGTCGCAGCAGCTTTAGATCATGCACGTTTAGATTTAAGGTGTGAAGATGCACTAGAATTTATAGAAAACAGTCTGGAGAATCATTTTGACTTGGTACTCTGTGATTCTACTGATCCCGTAGGCTTTGCAGCTGGTCTGATTGAAGAAGATTTCTATAAAAAAGTAAAACGCACTATGAAAGCTCATGGTATTTTCTGTGCCCAATCTGGCTCACCTTTCTTCCAAAAAGAAGAACTAACTAAAGCTAGAACTAATCTAGCAAAGGTTTTTACCGAGACTCATACATACTATGCACCTATGCTAGTCTATCCTGGAGTAATCTGGTCTTATACAGCAGCGGGAGAGAAGATCTTAGATAAGAGGAATATTGATATCGCTGAGTTTATAAACTAACTCTGTAGACAATAACGTAAAAGTATCTCACTAGAATCTTCAATCCCATCAGCTTTAGCAGCTTTTAGCTTATTAAAAGCTTCTATCTCAGAAAAACCTAAATTAATTAGTATGTTAGTAACCTCTTCTGCCGATTTATAAGTCGCTTCGGCATTAGTACTAGCATTAAGAGCATGAGATTTACTAAATTTATGTAGTTTAGTATTTAATTCTAATACTATCCTCTGAGCTGTCTTTAAACCTATTCCAGGTGCAGTACTCAATATTTTAGGCTTATCACTTAATACCGCAGAGAGTATATCCTGAATATCTAAAGTATCTAAAATACTCATCGCAGACTTAGGTCCTACTCCAGAAACAGACTGAAGATGCTCGTAGATCTCTTTACTAGCTTTATCAATAAAACCGAAGAGCTTTATTTCCTCTTCTTTAATTAAAGCTTTAGTATAAATTTTAATCTGCGAATTCAATTCAAAACTATTTAAAGCCCTGAGATTAGACTGAATTAAAAATCCTATACCATTCAGCTCAATAACTAACTGCTTGTTAACTAAATCTTTTTCTACTAAAAGACCTTTAAGGTACTGATACATATGTAAGATTCTAGCAGTTCTACTAAATCATTTCAGCAGAAATAATTTTCACTGGATAACTAGTGCTATCATCCCCAGGGAAAGGCGGAATATTTTCTTTTACTATCTTATTCACGACATCCATTCCTTCGATAACTTCACCGAAGATCGCATAACCATAAGGATCTACACCACCAGGGTTTAAACTAGGCAAAGGAGCCAAATCAATGAAGAATTGACTGCTAGCACTGTTTGGATTAGAAGTCCTTGCCATAGCTACCATACCAGCTTTATCATGCTTATATTTACTCTGTTCCATCGGTACATAACGAGTTTTATTAGTCTCTGGATCTACGAAATTACCAGTACCATTTCCTAAAGGACAGCCACCCTGCACCACGAAACCAGGTATGATACGGTGAAATATAATTCCATTATAGAAACCTCTCTCTACCAGATCTTTAAAATTACCCGCAGTCTGCGGAACTTCTTTCAGAAAAAGCTTTATCTTAATATTTCCTTTCTCTGTCTTTAAAAGAGCCGTATCTTTAGCATCTATAGTTTTATCAGTAACTTTAGTTTCTAGTTCTTGTGATTCCATTTTTGAATTTCCTTTTGCGGTATTAGAATTTTTCTGAGATAAATTAGAAAAAATAGGCAAACCCCTTATAAACAGGGCTAAAACTGCAAAACAAAAAAAGGAAACAAGAAATATGGAAAGGCGAAAGCCTTTTTTCTTATGCATTAGATTCTGATTTATCAGCAGCTTGTGTTTGTAAATTACGTAATCTAGTAGCCTTAGTACCAATTCTAGATCTTAAGAAATAAAGCTTAGCTCTTCTAGTCTTACCACTTCTAATAACTTTTACAGTTCTGATTTTAGGAGAGTGTACTAGGAAAGTTCTTTCTATGCCTACGCCTTGGAATATTCTTCTAACTCTAAAAGTCTCATTAATCCCAGTACCAGCCTTAGCAATAATTAAACCTTCAAAAAACTGTGAACGCTCTTTACCATTAGCTTCCTGAATAATAGTCTCTACTTTAACAGTATCACCAACTCTAATAACTGGTGGTTCAGACTTAAGGTGCTTAGCTTCTATATCTTTAATGAGCTGGTTCATAATTTCCTCGAATTCATGATTATAATATTTTTTTAGTGCTTTTTGTTAGAGCAAAAATAATTCTTAGGTTAAAATTAATATTTTTAAAATATAATGCGTCATTTTTTTAGCCTTAGCATAGTTTTATTAGTTTTCGGGACTTTCTCGGGAGCTAAGGCAGCGGGGCTACTGGGGGTTTGCCTTGATAATAATTCTGTACCCTCAGAATGTGCCTCTAATAAA
>DAISHM010000149.1:0-4616 GCA_036822535.1 Candidatus Caenarcanales bacterium | reverse complement strand
GATTTAGATTTTTCTATTAGTGATTGAAAATATTCATTTAAAGTTTTAGTAGTACCCTTTTCCTTAGGGTCTTTGATTAGGTAGTTATCTAAAATTACTTTACTTAAACTATCTCCAGCTTTTATCTGTATAGATTCTGCTTTAGGATAAATTTTATTATCCCAATCTTTAACCAGGCTTTGTGGCTTTTTAATATGATTATTTTTCTTGCTCTTCTCGCTAATATTTTGCTCGGTCACTGATTTATTAGTTAGATAAGGATCAAGGCTGCTAGGTTTAGGAGCCTGCGGGCTACTTATTAGCAGAGTTAAGGCTGTACTACCACCAAACATCCCAAGCGTCGTTAGAATATCACCCATAGAATAATGATTCCTATAAGCTTCATTGGTACTGGCTTTAGTACTTAATTGACTTATAGTTCTCCGTCTCTCTTCCTTCGCAACATCAGTGAAAATATAAGCAGGCTGAGATTTTTTTAGATTTTCATATTCAGCTCTAAAGGAATTTTGAATTTCAGGATCTAATCCCTGAAAAGCTTCTAGCATTTGTTTTTTATTAAATACGTCTTCATATCCGAATATTTTATTTCCTAAATTAATTAAATTTTCTTCAGCTGATTTCCTGCTCAGGCTTTCGTTAGTGAAAACCTTAGAATTTACTAGACTTCCTTCTGCTGCAGCTAAGTTTATTAGAGCTTGATTAATAGAAAACTTTAATACCTCACTCTGACTCCTTTTAATTATATTTTTTTCTTCGTTATTATGCTGCGGTGAATAAAGAGGGAAAAGCGGGAAACTACTAAATCCTTTACTGCGAGCCTCTTCTAGGTGTTTTGTTAGAAATTCTAATGATTCTTTTATCTCTGATTTTTTCACCTCTATTTTCTTTTAATTCGATTTTAATCAGTCCTTCTAAATTTCTACTCTGATTAATCAGCGTATTTCTTGGAAATATCTAGATGGTCTATAGAGAATTTGGTCTAAAGTCAATTGCATCGAAACAATTCAAGATAATATTACTAAGGGGTGGGTATAATCTAGGGTATTTTACTCTTTCTTAATGCTTTTTGTATAGGTTAATTACATAGGAGCGTTCTATGGAAATACATGATTTAAATTACTATCAAACTTTAATTGATAACGTTAATAAAAATTACCAGAAGAATATTTTAGGTGATTTAAATTACTCTTATACTACTCAAGGAATTATTACTCCTATTGCGGGTAATCAAGTAGTTGATGCTGTAGATCCGATACAGGGCTATAATAATGTTTCTTTAGAAGATAAAAAGTTTACTAATATTTCAGAGCTAGCTCAATTCCAGAGTACTTTCCTCTCTCAGACTAAAACTAATTTACAGAATACTAATGACGAGATTAATAATTTTGTTTTAAATACCTTTGGTATTCCAGCTGGAGACGGTCTCTCTGATATGGTTCATAATTTGAATTTTAATCCTAATAGTGAAATGCTGAAATATTTAGGTGAATGGTCTCCTGAAGTGCAGGCTAAAATTGATAAATTAAACTTGGAGTTTGAGCAAAATCAGATTTCTGTGGCTATTCTTAATAAAGAGCAGGCTTTTATCAATAATTTAAATTTAGAAACCACGTTTAATAAACTGGGTTCTGCTGAAAAAGAAATATTCATGCAGGTTTTGAATAGTTACGATGAGTTAGTAACTAATTATCAATCTGAAGCTCAGAATTCTGGTATTAGAGATTTGCACGGACAGATACCAGAAGATGGTTTGATTGGCGACGCTTTCTCTGAAGTAAATGTCGCAGCTATGAAGCTTAATAAAGCCAAAGATATGCTAACTATGCTTGCAGAGGGTATGTCAGCTCAGGATATTAATGTCTATGAGAAGACCTATGATTATGAGATAGAGTTTAATGATAAATTAGCAGATGCAGTGAAACAGCATGGAATTGGTTCTCCTGAAGCGAATCTATTAAGTGCACAGGCGGAAGCCTCACGCCGAGCTAGATTATATGTAGAGTCTGTGCATGAAATGAAAACCTCTACTGATAATTTAGATAAAGCTGTAGTCGCTCAGTGGAATGCAGATGGCTATGACCCATTAGCAGCATCAATTATTACTGATATGCAGGCTGATATTATGAATGGCTCTTTGAGTTCGGTGAAAGCTTTATACCAAGGTGATAATTCTAAATATGCATCAGCTACAGATAGCATAAAGTCAATTAAAGAAAGGGCTTTAGAATTAACTAATATTAATCGTGATGGTAAGGTTAGTACTACCGAGATCGCAGTATTACTTACGGATGCATACACTAACGGCAATAAAGTAGATGGTATAGGTTTAGATGTTTTAAAAGCCGCATTACAAGCTAATGGTGTTAGTGCTGCTCAGATATCTAGTGTGGAGACTACTATAGATCAGATAGATACTAATAATGATGGGAAAATGGATTTTAATGAGGCTTTAGTCCGCTTTAATTCTTTTCAGGCTAGTCAAGGGAAAGCAGCTTTCGATACTATGATGAATATATTAGCTGCAACTAAGATAGAGGAGTCCTCTAATCCAGCGGCTTTTACGACGATAGGTAATGAAACTTTCTTTACTGGCGACTATTCTAGCCAAGATAAAGCTGTGCTTTCTACTTTCCTTGCTAGTAATGGTAGGTATGTTCATACTACTGAAGAGAAGTTTGAAGCTCTAGACGCTTTTCATGATAATGCTGGTGATACGAGGCAGCAGCGTAGTGATTGGCGTGATTACTTATATGCTAATTGGGCACAGACTCATGCTCAAGGAGATATTTCTCAGGATAATTCTTTGGCTTGGTCATTTAAAAATGGTCTTAATGTAAGTTCTTTTTTAGAAGAGATGCAAGAGATGACTAATAGTAGAACAGACATGATGACCGATGCATTAGAGTATGGTGATACTCGTGGTGCGGATTGGTGGAATGATTTTTCTCTTTCTTATTTCGAAGTTATTAGAGATGAGAGTAATGTGTTCCTCGTCGGTCAGAGAGGTGGTTCTGAGCAGGATTTACGATTAATGGATATGATAGGTGAGGCGTTACAAATCTCTTACGCTGATTATGGTAATTACCACACTGGTATTAATGTCAATATTGATGGGGTAAGAGATAATGTTAGTGGTGCTGATAAGGTACAGCTTAAATATTTTGCTGATAATTTAGACAGTTTCGCTACCACTGATATCACTTATGATAAAAACTTAGTAGATCAGTCTTTGCAGCAATATTATGCAATGTGGGGTCTGAGAGCAGGTTTGCACAGCAATATTAATAAAATTTCTGAACCTGAAGCTAAATTGATTGAAAATCGTTTTGGTCAGCTTATGGATATAGGCGATCAGATGGAAGCTTATTTAATGCAGAATAAAAGTTTAGGTGCTGACGCTAAAGAGACTGATACCTACAGGGCTTTAGAGGAACAGTGGTTTAATAACTATGACTTAATTAATGGAGTGATTCGTGGAGATACTTCTATAGATAAGGCTGTTATAGCTTTAGGTGGTATAGGGGCAGATGGCTCAATATCCACGGCTAGAGTCTCTACGCTGATTTCAGATTTGCAGACAGCTATAGTTAATGGTTCTGATACGGCTGGTTTAGATTTTAACTCTGATGGAAGTGTAGATTCTGCTGACTATGATGTTTTAAGAATGGTAGTCGGTGATAGACGCAATGAAAGTGCTTTTGATGCACTAATGACTCAGGATTCATTAAATTTATCGAAGATGTCCATGTATAGTGGTTTAGCTAAAAATACGCAGAATGTCAATCAAACAGATAGAAGTATATATTCGCAATTAGAAAATTATTTCGCAGATCAAAGTGAAATTAATAATTACATAGCGACTAATTTAGATGGTTCTAATTTTGCCTCTGCTGCTGATTCAGAAGAGTTCATACGATTAGCTAATACTTTAGATGAATTAAATGAAGCAGTGGAATTTAAACTTAGAGAGAAATTGTATACAGGAGCCGCTGCTGCTACACTTGATTCTGACTTGTTAGCTCAAGCTAATAAAATGAGTAATCAGTTAGTTCTACTGTCTTTAGGTTTTACTAAAGAAGAGAGTGCTGCTATCAGTGATAGTTTCGGTCCTAGTTTTAAAATTACCGAAGAGTTAACTGATGATACGGAGATGATTCTACAGTTTGCTAAAGGTTTGAAAGATAAAGGAGATTTAGACCTTAATGAGCTGAGTACTATTGCTAAACTGGTCATTGAGGAGAATCCTGATAATTTAGTAGACTCAGAGATTATTAATAGATTTGGGGTTCTAGCTGACTATATTAGGTTAGGCGCAAATCAAGCAGAGATCACTACTTATATGGGATTAGTTATAGATAATGCTCCACAAGATAAATTCACTTTATTAGATCACTATATACGTGGAGGAGATGTATACGGCTTAGATTCTAATCAGGAAAGTACTTTCTTGGAGTATTTGAAAGAGAGTAATAATGCTAATATCGCTCGTTCTTACTTAGATTTCCATCGTGATGATGCTAGTGAATCAGCCTTTCAAATTTTAGATGATATTTTTACTAGAGCAGGTAGTGCTAGAGAAGTGCTGACTGAGAGTGATTTAAGGTTTGGAGAAAGTC
>DAISHM010000148.1:0-4674 GCA_036822535.1 Candidatus Caenarcanales bacterium | reverse complement strand
GTAAGTCTAAGTGTGAATCAAGCTATCAGATGAATCTAGATCTTGTGTTGATCCTACCGACAAAAAAAACCTGGAATAGTCTGATGCAGTGGTATCATCTGCCTGATTGACTTTAACACTGTTTACTGAATTCATTTTGAGATACTCCTCTCTTTTAATACAATGGTTTTAAAGACTCTAAAAAATCAGCCTTTAATAATCCAAAGAAAAGTTCTTTTTCTAGTTTATGCCCTTTTTCAATTATTTCAAATAAATTATTTTCATTCACATCAGAATCCTTGATTATATCTAAATCTATACAAGAACCTTTTAGATTTGCGTATTCTGCATTATTAGAAATAGAAATTATATGTTTGAAATCATCGTGACTAAACTCATTTCTAAATAAAATATTTTCTTGAGATGCCTTTTCTAAGTTTGCACCATCTACTGGATTGAAATTCAGATTTATTCTTTCAAATATATCTAAGTTTTCAAAAAAATCTACGTATCGAATACTTGCTCTTTCTAGGCTTTTAATAACTCCTTTTGCAAATAAAACACTAAAAATCTCCTGAGTTTTAGTGGAAAATTTATCCCAGCCGAGGTAGCCTCTGTGCAGGGTTTCGTAATTAATAATAGTAAAAATATGCTTACCAAAATTAAGGATTAAATCATTATTTTGAAAACTGTGACGAGGATTATATCTAAAAGCATTATTGGACTCTAGTATTTCCTCTGCTAATCCAAAATTATATGTACTTCTGTTAGGATAACTTGCTGAAAATTTTTCAAAAACAATCGCATGAATTTCGTGTACTGGTATATTTGGTTCAAATCGAATCTCAATAATAGCCTCTGTAATAGGACATTTCTCGACTTTTATCGGCAATCTATCTAAATTAAAACGCATTCAAATACCCTATTCTCCTATATTAGTATCTTCCCATAATAAGATGTTAGTGTACATAAACTCTCTCTACTCACTATAAATCAATCCCAATACCGCTCCAATAACCACACTCTCTAAAAACACCCCAAAGAACCAAGCCTGAGCCAGCATAAACGGAATAGGCATATAAGCGTAAAGCCCTAACTGCGTCCAGCCGAAAAGCAATCCTAAAAAGGCTCCAAAGCTAAGAGAGCTTTTAAGAGTCTTTTCTGAGACTATGACTGTATAAAAGAAACTCACTATCAGTGAGAAACCTAGCTGTATGGTAATAGAATAAGGAAAGAAATTTTTCATCTCTTCATACGGTCTCCAGAGCTGGGCTGTAGATTCATAAATACCTCTTAGTAAAAAGCCATGTAGCAGGGCTTCAAAGATAAAAATAAACACAAAAATTATTAACGAAGATAAAAGTATTTTTTTAACTGGCATAATTTTTTATTATCTCATTAGAGAGAGGACTTTCATTTAAAATATAGAAGAGTTTCTTATGAGAAAAACCTTTTATCTAATTAGTGCCTTATTTATTTTTAGTTTAATTAACTTAAATTTTCTAAGATTAGAAGCCGCTGAGAGTGGAGCCCCTGAACAGTTAGCTTACCCAGATTATCAAATCGTCAAAGTCCTAGAAGCATCTGAATTAAAAGATATTAAAAGTGATTTAGCTGATATTAATGCTAAAGAGCAGCAGGTGAAAGTGAAAGTGCTCAGTGACGGTCCTAATAAGGGTACTGAAATCTTCATTAATAATATAGTCCCTGATAATAGAGCCTTTGGCATTATTGCTAAAGTAGGGAAAGAGTACATTATCTCTTTTGCAGAGGGAGATGTAGCGATAGTAGACTATCATCGCAGACCCTATGTGATAGGAATATTTATCCTATTTATCGCTTTATTAGTAGGTTTCTCTGGCTTTAAAGGCTTTAAAGCATTATTATCTCTCTTCGTCACAGCTTTATCAATTATATACATTTTAATCCCAGCGATAAAACACGGTCTGGACCCGATTCTTACCGGGATACTAATTTCGACCATAGCGACTTTAGTTACAGTAATCTCTATAGCAGGTTTTACAAAGAAAGCTTTAGCCGCGAGTATAGGTAGCGTTGGTGCTGTAGCTATAGCGGGTTTCACTTCATTTTTCATCATCAAAGAGGCTCCACTCAGTGGTCTTGCGAGCAGTGAGGCTCAAATCCTTTTAGCAAACAGCATTTACGGCAACGAAGCTTACAATCTTAGTAATTTTCAGGGCATTTTATCTGCTGGAATTATCATTGCAGCTTTAGGTGCAGCGATGGATGTAGCTGTTTCTATAGCAAGTGCTACGAAAGAAATATATTTAACAGACCCGCAGCAGAGCTATCAATCACTATTTAAGCATTCGATGAATGTCGGTAAAGATATTATGGGAACTATGACTGACACACTGATACTAGCCTATACTGGAGCCTCTCTACCTTTATTTATTCTTCTTGAAAGCTACGAACCGAAATCATTACTTTTAAATATGGAAGTCATAGTCAGTGAGCTGAGTTCAGCGCTTTGTGGCAGTATAGGTTTAATTTTCGCCATCCCCCTTACTGGTTTAATTTCAGTAATTTTATATAAAGGCTTTAAAGCATAGGTTAGTATTAATATTAGGCTATGGATCAAAGTTTAGATCTCTCAGAAGAAGTAAAATCATTTTATCTAGTTAGGCACGGTGATCTAAAAGGCTCTAATAAAGGGCGTGTTCCGGACATTAACGATAAAGGTCTAAGCCCAGATGGGGTTCTAGAAGCAGAATTAATTTCTAGTTATTTCCATGATATAAAAATCTCTGCAATTTTTTCTAGCCCGAACAATAGTACAGTAGAGACTACCGATATTATCGCTAAAAATATCGGTGAGCCGACTTTCTTTAAACACAGTGGTCTTGCAGATAAGCGTGAAGGTGCTTGGGCAGGAAAAACTTACTGGCAGCTTAGAGAAGAAGATTCTAAAGCCTGGGAGAAATGGAGTAAAGATCCTATTAATTTCTGCCCGCCTAATGGTGAAAGTGTCAGAGATTTCGTTTCTAGAGTAGGAAGAGCTTTAAAAGATATTAGAACTAATTATGAGATTGGGGATAAAATAGTGCTTTGCACACACGCAGGGGTAATCAGAGCCTTATTAATACTGGCTTTAGACATACCTGTAGATAATTTTTTTCGTATAGATGTACCTTTAAGCTCAATTAGTAGAATAGACTGGTCTGAAAGCTATGCTGTAGTTAAATTCTTTTCACTGAGCGTTACTTCAAAAGCGTAAACTCTGCGAGGTATTCTTGATTACCTTTAGTACCTTTTATCGGTGAGGCTATTTTTTCTTTTAAGTATAATCCTTGCTCTGAAAGCTTTTCTATAAGTTCATCTATAATCTCATCTCTTAGAGCTGCATCTGAGATTACCCCTTTAAATTTATCAGCGATTTCTTTAGATGCCTCGAATTGAGGTTTTAATAAAAGTATTATTCTAGGAGCGGGCTTAAAGTGCTTCGCTAATTCGACTATTCTTTCAGCGACTTTAGTTAAAGAGATAAAAGATAAGTCAGAGACGATAAAATCTAGCTTCGGTAGATGCTGTAAAGCCCTAGTTTCTGTATTTTCTATATTTACTAAACTGGCTAATAAGTCTTCCAGACTAAAATTTCTAAAATTTAAACCTTCTAAATTCAGTACCCGATTATCTTTTTGAAGCTTATAATGTAATTGCCCTTTCCCGACATCTAAAGCTAGAACCTTTTTAGCACCGTGCTGTAAAGAAAAATCAGTAAAACCCCCAGTAGAAGCACCTATATCTAGAACTACTGTGTCGTTAAAATCTAGATTAAAAGCCTTAAAAGCTGCTTCCAGCTTAAATGCTCCACGGCTGACATATTTCTGTAGCTTATCATCGACTTCTATATATTTAGGATTTACATCTAACTCCGCATAAAATTTTTCAGAATTAATTTGATATCCTGCTTTATCTATAAGCTTTCCTGCGATTTTAATACAGCCCTGCATAATCGCAGAGCGAGCTTTCTCCTTGCTATCGAAATAGCCGAGTTCGTATATTAATTGATCTAAGCGGATTTTATTAGACAAGATGCTTAATAGGGTAACATTATTTCATGTCGCAGATCATCATTATCCCTGGAGCAGGCTCTAGCGATCTTAATTGGTTAGATCAGTTAGTATATTTTGAAAAACAAAATTTTAAAAGCCATTTCCTCGAGTATAAAGCAGATTTACATGAAAACATGTCAGACTGTGCTTATCATCTAGCAGAAGAACTTTCCACACTCACTGAGTCTTCTAGAAGCCTTATCATTGCTCATTCTATGGGAGCTATGCTCTTATTAAAAGCGCTTAGCGAAACTAAAGTTTCTGAAAAGCTTAAAATATCACTTAGTAATTCAGAAATTTTTCTAGTACAATGCCCGCCTAATGCTAATCCTAAGTTACTAAAATCTCTAAAATCATTTAGAGGACTACTTAGTACAGGAATGCATTTACATCAACCTCTCAAAAAAATAGTCAGAGAGAATTTAGAGAAATATAAGCTCAAATTTTTGGAGAAAAAAGAGCTGAGTAAAAATGCAGGAAATGAACTTATAGAGTGGTCCCTGCAAGAACATATAAAAGACCTCATCTGGATACTAAGTGCCATGCATATTTCAGCGTGGGGTACTCAGCCATCTATATTTAAAAACCTAATTAATTATTATGAAGAATGGCACTATGA
>DAISHM010000147.1:0-4678 GCA_036822535.1 Candidatus Caenarcanales bacterium | reverse complement strand
CGTTATATCTCAGTCGTAGTGACCCGAAACCCTTATGAAATGGCTAAGGCTAAGCTAGATACTATAGAATCTCCTATTTTAAATAGTTTAAAACCTACTTTAGTAAGTCGTGAACAGCTCGGTACTGAAGCTGAATCTAAAGAATTGGCTCAGTATTCACCGAATAAAGGTCGTTTCTCGCTAGTATATCGTACTTTACTCCTTTTAGGGAAACTATTGAGTCACCCTAATAAAACCATTTCACAAATTAAAGAATTTGGCTTAGGAGCAGCTTCACTAAAACCTCCAGCGAAATGGACTCCTCTGCTTATGCCGAACAGTGAGTTTACTATGAAAGATGGTAAAAAAGTCGATGGAGCAATACCAATCCTATTAGATGATACGCCAAATAATAATGGTGGTAATAAAGTCGGTGATGGTTATCAGCCAGAGTTTTTAGCTGAATTGAGAGATCCTAAGAAATTTATTGATATGACTATAAATTCAGGAATAGATGCGAAGACTGGAGTTTTTGATGCGCGGAAAACGACTTTCTATCAGCGTTTGGTGAAAGAATTAATTCTGCCATTAGAGGAAAAAGGCCCAGAGGAGTTTTTAAAGTCTAAAAAATGTGAAACCAAACCAGAGGAGCTAAAAGCAGTAATGGATTTTAAGAAAAAGCATGAAGGTGATACTGTAAAAGATAAAAATTCGGGTGAAGAAAGACCTCTACTCGCTTATCAAGCCATTCATAATGCAAATCAATCTGGAGTTTATGAGCAAGAATTTTTAGGTGAGATAAAAATGTCTCAGTTAAAGAAATCTGCGTAAAAGTTTAGGAGAAATTCTGAGCTAGTTATTTTTGGTAAATCATATAAGTAAAATCGCCACTGAGAACTTTTCTTGAGTGGCGATTTTACTTATATATAAAAATTAAACGTAATTATGTAGAGATTAAGCTGCGACTATAGTGTTCTGGTCTAGCTTTAAACCAGGTCCTTGAGTAACGCTTAAGAAAACAGATTCCATGTAAGTACCTTTAGATGAAGATGGCTTATTTTTTCTGATTTCTTGAATCGCCGCAAGTAAGTTAGCGTAAACTTCTTCTACTGAAAATGCTGACTTACCAATAGGCATATGCACTACAGCACCAGTCTTTTCAGCTCTGAATGTAACTTTACCAGCTTGTAAATCTTTAACTGCTTTAGCTACATCAGCTGTTACTGTACCATCTATAGGGTTAGGCATTAAACCTCTAGGGCCTAAAACTCTTCCTAGCTTACCTAATAAAGGCATAGTATCTGGAGTTGCTACTAAAACATCGAAGTCCATCCATCCGTCTTGGATTTTCTGTACTAAGTCTTCTGTGCCAGCGAAGTCTGCACCAGCGTCTTTAGCTTGCTGAACTTTTTCACCTTTAGCGATAACGGCGATACGGGTCTTTTTACCTGTACCAGAAGGTAATACTACTGATGATCTTACTTGCTGATCATTAGCTTTAGTATCTATTCCTAACTGTACTGATATTTCAAAAGTCTGATTAGTATTTTTAGAAGCAGAGTCTTTAATGAACTTTTGTAAAGTCTCTATTGCAAACTTAGCATCTACCTCTGCTGGGAATTGCTCTTTTACTGCTTTGATTTGTTTTGCTCTTTTAGTTAATTTAGCCATTTTAAAATCCTCTGGTATTCTTATCCTGATTAGCCTACAACTACTACGCCCATGCTTCTCGCTGTACCAGCGATGATTTTACAAGCTGCATCTTCATCATTAGCATTAAGGTCAGGCATTTTCTGCTTAGCGATTTCAAGAATTTGAGCCATAGTGATAGTACCTACTTTATCCATATGTGGCTTAGCAGAACCTTTCTCGATCTTAATCTTCTTTTTAATAAGAACCGCTGCTGGAGGCTCTTTAAACTCAAGTTCATAAGATCTATCTTCAAAAACCGTGATTACTACAGGGATTACATAGCCTGCCTTATCTTTAGTACGATCATTATAGACTTTACAGAAGTCCATAATATTAACTCCATACTGACCTAAGGCTGGACCTACTGGAGGTGCTGGATTAGCCTTACCCGCTTCTAGCTGAAGATTAATGTAGCCTAAGATTTTCTTTTGTTTAGCCATGCTATTACCCGTGAGAAGTAGTGAAAGAAATTTAAACTATTTCAATTCAATACTCATTTGACAGACTTGATATTATAGCAGATAGAAATAAGCTTCTATATTTGCTAAAGATTGAATTTTTATTAAGGAAATACAAAATTATAAATGAATGAGCTAGAGATAAGTTTAATTAGGCAGCTAATCGAGCTGAGCCTGAGAGAGGATCTAGAACCAGCTGGGGATTTAAGCAGTCTACTTACCGTAGATGAAAAGCAAGCAGCTAAAGCGGTTATTATCGCTAAAGAGGCTGGGATCATGAGCTGCTCCTTAGTAATTAGTGAAATTTTAGAGATAGGTAAAAAATATATAGAAGAGAGATTCTTTAAGGGATCTGTGAATCAGTCTTTAAAATTAGAGTTTTTCTTTAGTGATACTGAAAGCTTCGTTAAAGGCGATACTCTAGTCTCTATCACTGGGTCTGCGAGCTTAATATTAGCTCTAGAGAGAACTGTACTGAATTTAATGCATAGATTACTAGGAATCAGTACTCTAACACGAAAGCTGACACAAAAATTAGTAAATAAAAAAACTAAATTATTAGATACTCGTAAAACCAGTCCAGGAATGAGAGTCTTAGAGAAAATGGCTTTTAAACATGGCTCTGCGATAAATCATAGATTGAATCTTAGCGATATGATTATGCTAAAAGAGAATCATATTAGTTTATCTAGATTTAAAAATAGCTTAGAAGCTCTGAAACATTGTGCTAGTGAAATAAAGAAAAATAAGCTAACTGATTTACGTGGTGAGACCTTAAAAGTGGAGATAGAAATAAATGCTGATAATCTAAATTTATTAGAGCCAGTGATTACAGAGAATTTAGCGGATGTGATTATGCTAGATAATTTTTCGGTAAGTGAGCTAAAGCCTCTTATGCAGCGTATCTCAAAATTAAGAGAGGGGCAAGTTAAAGCCACATTAATCGAAGTGAGCGGTGGTATAAATCCAGAGAATATAGATTCTTACCTAGACTTAGAACCCGATTTTATTTCTACGAGCTTCGTCTCTAAAAATGTACATAGTATAGATTTATCTATGCTAATTTATAAAATTTGAAAAAACATATAACTAATTTAGAAATAAAATCTATGAGCTTTGGCCCGCATGGCATAGCTACTGACCCAGAGTCTGGGCTGAAGATTTTTATTGAAAATACTAGTCCTTTAGATATAGTCGAAGCTGAAATCTATGATTTGCAGAAGAATATGGCTTTTGCTGAGCTTAAGAAAATAGTAAAAGCTGGTCCTAGCCGTGAATTGGATCCTGAATGTAAATTACATAAAATCTGCGGTTCTTGCCAGTGGCAGCATATTAAATATTCAGAGCAGCTTGAATATAAGAAAGCGAATCTAATAGATGCTTTTAAGCAAAATAATATAGATTTAGAGCAGAAAAAAGAAAATGGAGAACTACTTTTAGATATAAAAGTAAAAGGTTTAGATACGCCCTTTTATTTTCGTAATAAAGTAATATATCCAGTGCAAACTGTGAAAAGCTCTGGGAGACTATTAGCCGGCTATTATAAAACTGGCTCGAATGATTTGATTAATATAAAACACTGTCCCATACAGTATCAGATCTTTGATGCGATTATGAATGAGGCTAAAGCATTATGCTCGCAGTTTAGCATCGCTACACCTCTATTAAGGCATATTTTACTTAGAGCTAATTTAGCGCAAACTGAAGTCCTAGTCTCTTTTATACTGAGAAAAAAGCTTTTAACTGCTAATGAAAAACGTAAGCTTAAGAAAATTTTTCAGATTTTAATTAAACATTTCCCTGAAATTAAGGCTGCGACCATTAATTATAATGATGATTCCACTAATGTTATTTTGGGAAATGAAACTGAATTGATTTGTGGTGAGCAGGATTATATTACAGATAGCGTAAAAGATGTGAAGGTGTAGATCTCCACTAGTAGCTTCTTTCAGGTAAATAATCTACAATTTTCTAATATACTTCACTCTATAAAATCTTTTATTGCTGATGCTCAATACAAACGCTGTCTAGATGCTTATTCTGGCATAGGAAGTATATCTTTGTTTTTAGCGAAAAACTTTCCTTCTATGAATTTTCATAGCTTTGAGGTGAATCCTGCTGCGGTTAATAATGCTAAAGAGAATATCAAATTAAATGAATTGACAAATCTAGATACTGAACTTGCTAGTGCAGAAGAGTATTTTCAAGCTAAACAGAATTTAGATTTCGATATCATCATCTTAAACCCGCCACGTAAGGGCTGCTCTAATAAAATTTTAGAAAATGTCACTAAAACTAATGTGAAAACTATAATCTATTTGAGCTGTAATCCTAGTACTCTGGCTAGGGATATAAAGTCTTTAGAAGGGAAAGGCTTTAGCCTAAAGGATATTCAGGCTTTTGAAATGTTCCCGCATACTTATCACTTAGAAACTTTAGCTCTACTAAAGCGTTATTGAAGATTATAATAGATAATTTCTTTTAACTGAGCAGATATATTATATCAAGCGAGAGTTTGAATTGGCTGTCACTCTAATCATGCTTAAGCT
>DAISHM010000146.1:0-4750 GCA_036822535.1 Candidatus Caenarcanales bacterium | reverse complement strand
AATTTATCACCACCAAGAACAGATTCAAACAAAAAACAGTCTTTAAAAAAATCTTTTAATTTCGCATAAACTAAAACTGGAGTGGATAAATCAGAAAGCAGAGAAGCATAAATACTAATAATCTTCTCTCCAGATTTAGCTTTAGCAATAAATTCAGCTTCGCTTAAATTAGGCTGCGGTTTCATGTTCTATTTCTGATTTCTCTTTTTCGACGACTTTAGAATGGAATAAAAGACTTACAGTATTACGCTTAATATCGAGTAATAGATTTTCAAACATCTCAAAACTCTCTTTTTTATATTCAATTAAAGGATCTTTCTGACCATAGCCCTGTAAATGAATGCCTTCCTTAAGAGAGTCCATGGCTTGTAAGTGCATAACCCACTTAGAGTCTATAACATGTAGCATGATCTGTCTTTCAGCTTCTTTTAAATTCTCTAAACCAAGCAGCTTTTCTTTTTCAGCGTAAGTATTTAAAGCTAGTTCCTGTAAAGCAGACATTAAAGGCTCAAAGCCAGACTCAGAAAGCTCTTCTAAAGACACATCATCCAAGATATGCTCTCCTAAATCATTTTTAAGCTGCTCGGCTAATTTATCCATAGAACTATACGTTCCATCACCTTTATCAAACCAGATCTCCACTGGGAGCTTAGGATTTAGATATTGATACATATCGCTCTCTATATGAGCTTTAATCATTTTTAAAATATTTTCATGAATATCAGCACCCTCTAGGATTTTACGTCTCTCTCTGTAGATCACCTCTCTATGAGTATTAACCACATCATCATACTGGAGTACATGCTTTCTTACATCAAAATTATATGCTTCGACTTTTTTCTGAGAATTATTAATCGCATCAGTAATAATCCCAGCTTCTATCGGCATATCATCATCAGCATTAAGCATATTCATAATACCTATCATCTTTTCACCGCCGAAGATACGCATCAAATTATCTTCTAGAGATAAAAAGAAACGAGATGCGCCTGGATCTCCTTGTCTAGCACAGCGTCCTCTCAATTGATTATCTATCCTACGACTTTCATGCCTTTCTGTACCTATGACATAAAGACCACCTAAAGCTTTTACCTTTTCCTGAGCCTCTAGATCTATTAAATTGAAATCAGTATGCTCTGGATTATTAGACTTATAACCACCGAGTATAATATCAGTACCTCTTCCAGCCATGTTCGTAGCGATAGTTACTGCTGATAATTTACCAGCCTGTCTAATAATCTCAGCCTCTTTTTCATGATGCTTAGCATTTAAGACTGAGAATTTAATACCTTTCTTAATCTCTTCAGCTACCATCACTGCTTGCAGAAGCGTATCTAGACTAAAACTTAGCTCTTCACCACTTAATTTTTCTTTTAAATCAGAGATAAACGGAGTAATTTTCTCCATAGTTAAAAAACCTGGCTTATCTAATAATTTCAGAAATTCAGTATTAATAAGGCTTTCTTTGTTTTTATTTTTCACTAAATTAAGAAACCTAGTAATTCTCTCTTCTAAGACTTGCATAGCGTGGAGTGGTTTCTCTAACATTACTGCGAGCAACTCTGACTTCTCTATACTAGTAGTACCGACTAACACTGGTCTTTCCACTTTATGTGCCTGTATGATTTCTACTAGAATCGAATAAAACTTAGCAGCTTCTGTTTTTAAAACTATGTCATTTAAATTTTTTCTTACTGATTCTTTATTAGTCGGAATAGTGAGTACATTTAGGTTATAGATCTTTTTAAACTCCTCAGCCTCTGTACTAGCGGTACCAGTCATACCAGCTAACTTAGGATAAAGTCTAAATAGATTCTGGAAAGTTACACTTGCCATAGTAAGCGTCTCTTCTTGAATCGGTACATTTTCCTTCGCTTCTACAGCTTGATGTAGTCCATCTCCCCAGCGTCTCCCCTCCATTAATCTACCAGTAAATTCATCGACTATCACTACTTCTTTTTTATTAGTCTTAGAATTTAACTGAATTATATAATCAGTATCTTTAATAAATAATTCTTTAGCTCTCAGAGATTGAATTAGGTGATGTGCTAAATTCGTCTCTGGATCCCAAAGATTATCCACCCTTAATAACTCCTCAGCTTTAGCAATCCCTGCTTCGGTTAAAATCGCATTCTTAGCTTTTTCATCAATAAAATAATGAGCATCTTCACTAGTATCTTTCTCATTATCACTACGTTTCAGTTGTTTAGCGACTTGATTCATCGCTAAATAAATTTCTTTTTTACGACGATCTGGTAAACCACTGATAATTAAAGGGGTTCTAGCCTCATCAATTAAGATACTATCTACTTCATCGACTATAGCCATATAGTAATCTCTCTGAACACAGTCTCTAAGATCATCTGACATATTATCTCTTAAATAATCAAAACCAAACTCATTATTAGTACCATAAGTAATATCAGCAGCATAAGCTGACTGTCTTTCTTTAGGGCTTTTACCTGCGACAATTAAACCTACACTGAGACCTAAAAAATTATAAAGTTTACCCATCCACTCAGAGTCTCTTCTAGCGAGGTAATCATTTACTGTAATAATATGAACTCCCCTAGAACTGAGAGCATTTAAATAAGCAGCGAGGGTACAAACTAAGGTTTTACCTTCTCCAGTCTGCATTTCAGCGATACCAGTACGATGTAGCTGTATACCACCAATTAACTGTACATCATAGTGTCTCATATTTAGAACACGACGAGAAGCTTCTCTACATACAGCGAAAGCCTCAGGTAAAATATCCTCAAGGATTTCAGCTAAAACCTTATCATGAGTAGTTCTTAGCTGACCTGGCACCTTCGGAACATCATCTGCTATTAGTTTCTGGAAAGGGGTTTCTTTAATCTTTTTTTCAATTAAATCTTTAAACTCATTAGTCTTATTCTGTAAATCACTATCAGAAAGAGCAGACATTTTAGACTCTAGTGAGTTAATTTCATCTACTATAGGCTGTAAAGCATTTAGGATCTGCTGATTAGGATTACCTCTAAGGAACTTAAGAAAGCTTGTAAACATCTAGGCTTAAAATTATAACTTAACTACCAGTATAGTAAATATTTATTATCTTTTTCACTAAAAATACCATGGCCTTGTAAGGTTATTCTCATATCATTGCTTCTCATCTGAATAGCTGGAGCCATTGCATGAGTGAATCTCCCTGAATGAATAAACATGAAACCTTCTTCGTATTTAATAAATTCTAATTTACTAAGATCTATGTGTGTATCATTACGGGTATAGAAAACCTCATTCATTTGAAAACTAGTTTCTATAACATCCTGTAAAATCTGAGAATCTTCTTTATTTTCTTTTAGAGCATTATCCACAGGTACTTGATCACCTAAAAGAATCAAACCAGCTCCACGATTAGGTAATTTAATCGCTAAAGTAAAGCTTATATTTTTAAAAGGTTCATAGACTATATCTCCCCATTGAATTAACTCATCCTGTCTATCATGATGAAATTTACCAGGCTCTTCCTCGAAATAAATATCACTTCCAAAAATATGAAAACCGGGTAAGGCATTAGGCTCTGCATAAACACAGCTAAGCTCTAAAGCATCTTCTAAAGCTTGCTTTAACTTCTCATAAAGATCAGGGAGTTTCCCTTTAAGAATAAAATTCTCTTCGGTAGCTACTTTTAAATAATTTTCATATGAAACTATCGCATCAATATAGGCTACAGCCCCTAAAGTAAACCGTGGCAGATCGAAGGGATGCTCATCTTCATCTCTGTGTTTCCAATACTCTTTTAAATTCACGATTCTTTCACTTAAATCTGCGACCTCATTTTTATTGAAAACCTGTATCTTTTTAATCATGCTTTAGCTATTATTTTCCCCATATGCTAAATATAAGCCACCCAATTCACCCTAGAGATATATTAGCTGAAGTAAAAGCGATACTTTTTGATATGGATGGGGTTATAGTCTTTAATACAGAATTTCATAAAATAGCCTTGCAGAGTTTTTGTAAAAGTAAAGGTTTTGAGCTTAGCGAAAGCGATATGGCAGAAAAAATATACGGTAGAACGAATAGAGAATGGATTTTAAATCTTTTAGGTGAAGATTTAGAGGAAGATTTGATTAAGGCTTATGCCACAGAAAAAGAATTTATTTATCGAGAATTGTATAAGAATCACATTAGCGCCGCACCTGGAATAGAAATGTTTCTAAAAAAAATGAAAGCTCGCGGAGTGCCTCTAGCGATAGGGACTTCAGCGCCACCAGAGAATGTCGAATTTACACTTACACGTACTAATCTAAAAGAATATTTCAGTGAAATCGTAGATGACACTATGATTAGTAAAAGTAAACCCGATCCTGAAATTTACTTAAAAGCAGCAGAGAGATTGGGAGTAAAAGCTGATGAATGCCTAGTCTTCGAGGATTCTAAATCGGGAATATTAGCTGGATTAAATGCTGGTGCAAAAGTTATAGCTTTAAGTTCTACTCTAAGCCTAGATGAGCTTTATAATCTAAATCCTCATGCAGTAATCGATGATTTTTATATTTTAATGAGCTAAAAGCCAATTTTTACCAGTACCAATATTAGCTTTTAGAGGTACTCTAAGCTCAATCACTGACTCCATAATGCTCTGTATATGCTTCAATACAAACTCAGCCTGTGAAGATTTAGCTTCTATAACGATTTCATCATGTACCTTTATAATATTTATCTGTCTTTATTGAATTTCATTAATTGATTCATCTAAAATCCTCTGAATCATAATCAT
>DAISHM010000145.1:0-4762 GCA_036822535.1 Candidatus Caenarcanales bacterium | reverse complement strand
CCAGCTAAGACTTTAAACCATATAAAGAAAAGCCGCATAGAAGAACATATGTTTTTCGGAGTCAGAGCCTTAGATGGTTTTTTATCCTGCGGTAAAGGACAGCGAAAGGGTATATTTGATGGTTCTGGAATAGGAAAAAGTACACTAATGGGAATGATAGCTAAAAATGCTGATGCCGATATTAACGTCATCGCTCTAATCGGTGAGCGTGGTCGAGAAGTAAGAGAGTTTATCGAAGAAAGCTTAGGCGAAGAAGGTCTAAAAAAATCTATAGTAGTAGTCGCTACTGGAGACCAGCCCAGCCTTATTCGGGTAAAAGCCGCTCTCTTCGCACACTCTATCGCAGAGTACTTTAGAGATGTAGAGGGTAAAAATGTCCTATTAATGCTAGATAGTGTTACACGAGTAGCTTTAGCACAGCGAGAGATAGGACTAGCTGTAGGTGAACCACCTGCGACTAGAGGCTATACACCTAGTGTCTTTTCATTAATCCCGAGACTACTGGAACGCAGTGGCACTGGGGAACGTGGCAGCATTACTGCCTTATACACCGTTTTAGTAGAAGGTGATGATATGAATGAACCTATCAGTGACTTAGCTAGAGGCGTTCTAGATGGTCACATAGTACTTTCCCGAAAATTAGCTCACCGCAATCATTTCCCTGCGATAGATGTCTTACAGTCGGTAAGCAGGGTTATGGGTAGTATAGTTACCCCAGAACATAAAGAAGCTGCCAGCATACTAAGAACTTACATGGCTAGCTACGAAGAGGCTAAAGATCTAATTAACATAGGAGCCTACCAGCGAGGGAATAACCCTGCGATAGATAAAGCTGTCGCTGCAATAGATAGAATTAATAATATTCTTAAGCAGAAGACTGAAGATTATACTAGCTATGAGGAATTACTGAAGATGATGCAGGCGGCGAAGTAGAAATATCCCTCAATTAGCCACTAGGTCCTTATAAACCAAATCCCCGCCCACATAAACCTCAGAAACCCTAGTAAGCTCTGGATCTAAAACAGCTAGATAAGGGTTTATAGAATCTAAGTCTAAACTATCATCTAGCAATTCAAAAATCACATAATCTGCATATTTATTAGGCTCTAGGCTACCTATTTCATGCTCTTTACCAATAGCCTTAGCCGCAGAACTAGTTAATAGCTCAAACTGCCTAGAAGGATCTAGAGCTCCAGTATTATTCAATCTTTTCAGCAGAGCTTTAAGCTCTAATCTTAAATCTAAATCAAAATTAGAAGCCTTACTATCAGTTCCTAAAGCATAATCTAGAGCATAAGCTTCCCATAAATCTACAGCAGCCTTATTATGTAACAAAAATTCATTACTACGTGGACAGCTTACTAAAGCGAAATTCTTAAAAGTGCTCAGTTCCTGAATTTCAGACTCACTTAAATTAATCACATGAGTTAAAAGCATTCTAGAAGGGACTTCTAGCGATTCGATATAATATCTCTTTAAATAATCCCAAGAGGATAAAGCTGATTTAAAATGCTTCTTCTTTAAATCTAAAAGCCCTAAAGACTGCCAGAAATTAAGCATAAGATCTAATTCTAGATTAGTCTCTGTTAAATTAGACTGCTTAAAATATTTTTCTTCTAGTTCATCTTCAGCGAAATGCATAAAAATCATAGCTTCTAAAATATCTTTAAACGGACTCGATTCTAGATCCTGCAAATACTTAGTAATTTCTATTAATAATTCAGGCGAAACACTATATAAAGAATGGGGCGCTAGAGCGACTTTAAAATTTTGAGTAAACAATAATTTATTAGCTTCTATAATTTCTAAGGCATTATCTAAAATATTTTTAGCCTGAGTTCCATCAGAACCAAAGAGTTCTAAAGCGATAATCCCCCTAAGTTTAGTATTAGAAAAGGCTTTTAAGCTTGCATTAAAATGTGAAGTATTATCAATGAGAAAAGTAGTCCCTGAGGCTAAAGCCATCTTTGCCCCAGAGATACTAGCAGACTCTGCCTCGAAATTATCATCATTAATTTCTTTCACTAAATCCTTTAACCAAGAAAAAAGCTTTTTTGAGTTTAAATTTAAATTAGTATAAGCAAGATGAGCGTGAAGATTAATAAAACCTGCTGAAATTATCTGTTTTTTCCCTAGGTTATCTGATGTATTTATAGGAGAAAGGCTAGAAATAGACTCTATATAACCATTCTTCGAATTGATTTGAGCATTTTTGACTAGTTCTTTTGAGTTCTTTATTATTATATTCTGGGTATATTGATCTAGTACCATAGCTTTTAGCTTAACACCAGAAAAAAATGTACGATCTTATGCTTGAATTAGAAATTGTCCGGAACGAAGAGAAACATCTTGAAATTGAAGTGGGTGGGCAACTCCTCTATAGTGAGGCAGAAAAATTTAAAGATACTATACTGCCGTATCTTAAAGAGCAGAGTAAAGTTATTATTGATTGTAAAAAGTTAGATTTTATAGACAGTGCTGGGATGGGTTCCTTCGTGAGACTCTGGAAAGAGTGTAAGATTATAGGAGCGGATCTAGAGTTTCAGAATGTAGTAGATCATGTTCAGAATCTATTAAAAATCGCAAGGCTACACCAATTAACTAGTATTAGTTCCCAAACTGGCTAAAGTGAAAGATAATTCTAAAACCACTGATAAAGAAATAGAAGAATTACAAGCACAGCTAGAACATCTCACTAAGCAGCTTGAGGAAGAGCGGCTATTGAATGCTGAAAAAACAGCAATCATGGAAAAGACTCTAGCCGAGACAGAAAGATTATCTCTTTATTTACAAAACACTACCTTCGCTCTAATGCAGGAAAGACAGTCTGCGCACGCTTTAGCAGAAAGGGAAAGGCTTTTAAATCAATGGGTAGAGAAGGTAAATAGCTCTTTAAATATCACGCATATTTTAAAGTATTTAACTAAACAGATGGCTAAATTTTTCAAAGTAAGCCGCTGTGGAATTGTTTTTCTGCAAGGTAATAAATTTCAGGTCGTAGAATTCTGTGAAGATGAACATGGCCGTAACCTAGAATATAATTTACTTAAGCGTGATGAATTTTTCTTTAGAATATTACGCTGCAAAAGACCTTTACAATTCGAAGAAGTAAATCGAGAATACTCGAATCATTTTTTAGATGACGTTTATTCTTTTCTTTCTGTACCACTTTTACTTAGAAATGAGGTTTTAGGTTTAATTTATTTACAAGACTGTGCCGAGCACAATGACTGGCAGGATAATGATATTCAGCTATTACAGGCGATTTCTTATCCTTTGATGACAGCGATAGAAAGAGCACGCCTCTTTAAAAAATCTCACGAAAGAACTAAGCAAGCTGAATTATTAAATAGTCTTACTAGCCAAATTCGCTCTAGCTTAAATTTAAAAGATATACTCTCAAGGACAGTAAATGAATTAGGATTCGCAATGAAAGTCTCTCGCTGCTTCCTTTTCATGGACGGTCATATTTCAGAAGAATACTGCGCTACTAGCATTCCGAGTATTCGTGAGAAGACTAGCCATTTAATACTCGATAAATTAGGTACTAGTGATATTTATTCGACAATTATCATCGAGAACCTCATTACTACTGAGAATTTACAGAAATTAAATGATGAAGAGAAACAAGAATTAATCGAATCAGGAGCCCGCTCTGCTTTAGCGACCCCATTATTTTCACAAGGAGAATTAAGAGGCTGGATAGTCTTCCAATCGGTGTTTCCACGTACTTGGACTGAAGATGAAGTGACTTTCGTCGAATCAGCAGCTAGCCAAGTTATAGTCGCAATGACTCAGTCAGAGATTTACGAACAGTTAAATGCCTATCAAGCAAGATTATCACGTGAGTTAAAACAAGCTGCTAGAGTACAAAGCTCACTAATTGGTGGTGACATTCTTAATACATCCATGAATATCTCAGTACTCTATAAACCTCACAGTAATGTATCTGGTGATTTTTATTGGGTTTCAGAATTATCGCCAGATGTAGTCGGAGTATTAATCGGCGATGTATCAGGGAAAGGGCCTGCAGCTGCCCTGCTAACGGGTTATATTTTAGGTCAATTCAATGCAATTATCGAAAACTCTTCTCTAGCCTGGGCCCCAGAAAAAGTTATTTCTTATCTCTGTGATTCACTTTTAGACCAGAGTAATAATTCTGATTTTTATGCAACAGCGTGGTATGGTGTTTTTAATCTCAATACAGGTGAGCTTTCTTACACGAATGCTGGTCACTTAAAGCCTTATATGATTAAGGATGGGAAAGCAAGTATGCTTTCTGCGGATGAAGCGACTGGAGTACCATTAGGGCTTATAGACACTAGAGACGTAGAAGCCTATTACCAAAGGCATACTATACAACTCGCACCTAAAGATAAAATAATTTTATTTACAGACGGCTTTATGGAACAGACTTTAATAGGCTCTAACCGAGATTCCGAAGACTGGATGCTTAGTTCTTTAGAGTCTATGACTGATAAATCAGTGAAGCAAATCACCGAAGGTTTAAACCAGCAGCTTAACAAACGTTTAGGAGATAACGAAATCACTGATGATCGTCTACTACTGTGCATAGAGCAGCGTGAATTTGAGTTAGAAAAGGTCGATATGACCAATTATCAAAATTGCGATAATTATATAAAACAATTAATTGATGACTGTAAAGCACATGGTTTATCTGAGCAAAGCTGTCTCATCCTATGACTCGGTCTATCAGAGGCTTTTGCGAATGTAGCCCAGTATGGAGTTAGAGTTTCTTGCG
>DAISHM010000144.1:0-4768 GCA_036822535.1 Candidatus Caenarcanales bacterium | reverse complement strand
TGGATGATTGCTATTTATTAAAAGTTCTCTAAAATGTTTCACTACATGCAGGGGCGATATACTATATACATGAATCACATACATTAATTCTTTTGCGTCCAACTGATCTATATAAAATGCCTTAGCCATTTTAGTTTTATCTAATATCACTATGCGAGTATCATAGCTAGTGAATTTAGGATTATTCTTTCCTGGATCATGAGTGACAAGCACAGAAGCAAAGCCCTCATCAAAAAAACGATATTCGGTAATGCGATCTTTATCGAATTCTCTATAATCAATCTGGAAAAGCATTTTAGCCTGACTATCTTTAAGCTCTAAGGCTTTAGCTTTCTTAGCAGAAAGCTCTAAATTAAAAAATAAGCCTAGACACAGTAATAAAAGAATAAATGAAAAGATTTTCATAGTGGGGCTGTTATTCATAATCTATTTACTTAGCTTATCTTTTACTGGTAGGCTTTTTATTTCCTGACGAGGTCTTGCGATACCTAGCATACCAGCAGGTACATCTTGAGTAAGGACAGAACCCGCTGCCACAGAAGCTCCCTCATTAATAGTGATAGGAGCCACTAAGACTGAGTTAGCACCAGTACTAGCTCCTTGACAAATCACCGTCTCTGACTTCTCCCCAGTAAAGGAATTGAAATTTGCAGTAATAGTACCAGCACCAATATTTACATTAGACTTAATCTGAGCATCACCTAAATAACTCAAATGTGCAGCAGCAGAAGCTTCTCCGATAGAGGTATTTTTCACTTCGACGAAATTACCTATTCTAACCTTAGTATAGATATCACTGCCATCACGAATATGAGCGAAAGGCCCTACATTACAGTATTCACCGATAGAACTACGATTGATATGTGACTGTATAACAGTACTATGAGAGCCTATTTCAGCTGGCCCAAATATAGAAGTATTAGGACCAATCGAGCAATTAGAACCGATAGTCACGCGTCTATGTATATAAGTCCCTGGATAAATAACGGTATCTGGGCCTATATCTACCTCTGGACTAATCACAGTACTATTTACATCAATAATAGTGACCCCTGCTTCCATTAAAGCTTCTAGAGATTCTTTATTCTTTAAGCGCGAGACTTCTGCTAAATCCGCTCTACTATTAATTCCTAAAGCCTCGGAAGGATTTTTCAGTATAAAATTAGCTATTTTCAATCCCTGACCATATCCCCAAGAAACTAAATCTGTTATATAGTACTCTTCTTGAGCATTATTACTATTTAACTTCGCTAAACCATCTTTAATAAATTGCCATTCAAAGCAATATACGCCAGCATTTACTTCTTTTATAGTTTTCTCTGCCTCAGAACAATCCCTATCCTCTTTAACGCCAATAATCGAATTATTCCTACGTACTATACGCCCGTAACCATCAGCATTATCTACTATACTAGTTAGTAAAGTAATTTGATTTTCGCTCTGCTGATGATAATTTAAAAGGTCATTTAAAGTCTCTGAACGAATTAAAGGACAGTCTCCATTTACGACTAAAACAGTTCCCTCAAAATCATCTAATTCATCTTGAGCACAAATCAAAGCATGACCAGTCCCCATTTGTATTTCTTGGTCGACAGTAGTGACTGGGTAAGCGTGCAAAAAACTCTTAACTTTTTCAGCCTGATGACCGCAAACTACTATAATTTCATCCTGATCGACATCGGCTAAAGAATCTAAAACCCAAGCTAGAATAGGTTTATCAAAAACTCGGTGCAGCACCTTTGCTGTATTAGACTTTAGTCTAGACCCTTTACCTGCTGCAAGGACTATAGATTTAATCATGGGTTTATGATAGCAGAGAGCAAAGCTGCGAGCAAGTCTTAAAGACCTTTATAAATAAAGATTTTTACAGTAATTAGCTACCTGATTAAATAAAGGCCCTGCTACGGTATCCCCCCAACCACCATCAGTTTTAGGATCATCAATAACCACTAAACTTAAATATTTAGGATTATCTGCTGGAAAGAATCCTATAAAAGAAGCTACAGTACGATAACCAGAGTATCTCCCATTTTCTAATTTCTGAGCAGTTCCCGTTTTACCAGCGATTTTCAAACCTTCTACCTTACCTGCATTAGCATGCTTCTCTTTTATGTTTTTCATTACAGAATCAGCGAGCATTCTCTGTACCTGCTTCGCTACTTTAGGATCTATGACCTTAACACGTGTTTTGAGGTTCTGGTTTTCTGCTCCTAGCTTAATAATAGTAGGCTTAATCCACACACCATCATTAGCAATAGCGTTAATCGCAGCTAAAACTTGAATAGGAGTAACAGACATAGCTCCTTGCCCTATAGCAGTCGAAGCTAGATCTGAATTCATCCAAGTAGACTTATCTCTAAGTATTCCAGAGCTTTCCCCTGGCAATTCGATATTAGTCTTAGCTCCTATGCCAAATTTAACTAAATATTCATAGAAGACATCTTTACCCATTTTAAGCCCAAGATGAGCGGAAAAAGGATTACTAGATCTCTGAAAAAGCTCAGTCAAACCTAATTCAGCAGGCTTAGTCCTACCTGCAACGTAATCATGATTTTGAATACGCCACTTATCGACAGTAATATAGCCTTGATCTACAAATTTATAATCAGCATCTATAGTCTTAGAGTCTAGTGCAGATGAAACTGTAACAGTCTTAAATATAGAACCCGGCTGATAAACATCTACCAGACTCCAATTTTTCATATCCTCTAACTTATATTCTTGATAGAGATTAGGATTAAAAGACGGAACTGTAGCCCAAGCCAGTATCTCACCAGTATTGACTTTCATTACTATTACACTGCCTTTAGCAGATTTTGTTTTATCTATATGCTTCAGCAATTTATCTTCAGCAAAGCCCTGTAACCGAGAATCAATACTAAGCTGTAATTTAGTTTCAGGATGATTTTCTAAAGTATCTTTGAAAAACAACTCTACACCCTGCCTAGGAGTACCATAGGCATCGACATAGCCGAGTATATGCGAAGCGAAACTATCTTCTGGATAGAATCTTGTAATCACACGTCTTAAATATAGCGAAGGGGAGTTAATTTTCTTGATTAACTTAACCTGCTCACGAGTAAGATTATGAGCTAAAGTCTGGCTATATTTACTGTAAAGCAGACGACGAGAGGATTCAGTAAATTCAAAGATGGCTCCTAACTTCCTTGCTAGCTCCTCTTTATTTTCTTTCTTAGAATTAGCTACTGGATTATATTCTAGAGTATACCTTTCTATATCCATAGCTAGTGTCTTACCAAACTTATCAGTAATTTCACCACGATTGATTTCTGACTTAACTGTCTGATGTAACTGTTTTACACGTTTATAAAAACTAGGCCCTTGAATAATTTGATGATAAAAAAGCCTAGATACTATGGCAAAAAAGCTGATTACGACAAAAGCCTGTATTAATCTATATCTAAATAAGCTCATTTAAGTCCTCTCGATACTGGATAAGAGCCTAACCATTTATAGTAATTAAAAAATAGACTCAGTTCTCGCATAGCCTTTATAAAATTATCATCTTCTCGGTGAGCATTACAGTCTACACAGAATAGATAACTACCTAAAAGATTTTTAGATGGTCTAGATTCAATCCTAGAAAGGTTTATATTATTTTCAGCAAAGGCTTTTAAAATTTTATACAAACTACCAGGTTCATCAATGATTTGAAATATAATCGAAGTTTTAGCAGACTCGCTTTCATCATATTCAGCAGGCTTATCTTTTAATAACCAAAAGCGTGTAGCATTATTATGAGAGTCATTAATGGCTTTCTTTATGATTTTCAGATTGTATAACTTAGCACAAAACTCTGGTGCTATCGCAGCTACGCTAGCATCTTTCGACTCAGCAGTAAAAATAGCAGCTTGACTATTACTAGCACAGGGTTCAGTCTCTGCATTAGGGCAATGCACCCTCACAAAATCCCCACACTGAGCAAAGCTCATAGGGTGCGAAACTAATTTTTTAATCTTACTAAGTTCTATTTCTTCTTTAGCTAAAAGGTTATGCTCAATATTTAAAATATATTCACGATTAATATAAGCACCATTATATTTCAATAAAGCATCTAAAGTCTCTCCCACGCCTCCAGCTAAAGAATTCTCCACAGGCAAAACTGCACTATCTAAATGGCTTGCACTAATACTCTCGACTAAAGCAGTGATAGTGGGAAAGCTAATATAGTCAAGCTCATCTAAAGAAGCTTGCTGTGAACTATGTAAATTAATCGCAGCTAAGTGCGAAAAAGATCCAGCTGGACCTAAATACCCTATTTTCATTACTCACTAATTATATGAGACCACTGCTCAAGCTACAAGCCCTTTATAACTCAATATGATATTCTAGATAAGGATTCGCTAAAAATGTTTGAAATAGCATTTTATAAGCATACTTAAACTTAATTATGAAAGTTAGCGTCATAGGAACAGGTTACGTCGGGTTAGTCACAGCTACTTGTTTAGCTTATTTGGGACATGATGTAAGCTGCTTAGATATAGATGAAAAAAAAATCTCTGGACTGAAATCTGGGATTATTCCTATATATGAGCCTAATCTAGACCTACTTTTAGAAGATACTAAAAAAAATAATAAATTTCCTCTTTTCACTACAGATCCTAAGACAGCACTATCTGGAGCAGAAATCATTTTCATCGCAGTAGGTACACCCCCTAAAGAAAATGGTGAACCAGACTTAAAGTATATAGAAGCCTGAGCTAAACCAATAGGAGCTCATGCAGAGAATAACAGTATAGTAATAAAT
>DAISHM010000143.1:0-4769 GCA_036822535.1 Candidatus Caenarcanales bacterium | reverse complement strand
ATAGCGTAGTTTCATATCATTTCTAAAAGTATCTAAGACAACAGTACCTTGATAACTTAGATATCGCGCTAAAGCCTCTAGGGAAGCCTGCTCTGCTTTTACGCCTAACTTAATTAAATCATTAGTCTCTAGGTTAATCTCCCTAAAGAAGCTCATTAAACCCTCAGCACCTTCTAGAGGAGCTTTTAGAGAATCCTTTAGAGTAACTAGACTCTGTCTCTGATCATTTGAAATAGCCAATAAATCTTTTATTAAATTAAACTGCGTATCACCTAGCCTACTATAGACAGCACCTAAAATTTCTTGCTGCATCACAGCTAAACGCTGAGCTTTATTATCTAAATTAGTATCAAATGAAGCTGAGTTTTGAATCTTAGTATCCAAAAATGCATCTTTAATCATAAGCCTGAGCTCTCCTATATTAGTGTCTAAGGCTGAGCTATTCGTATTAAATTTATTGAGATAAGTCAGAGATTCAGTAGTAAGCATTTTGCCTACAGCTTTTTGGGTATATTTCAGTAAATTACCACGAGTCAGTGTTTTATAAGAAGCTAAAGCTCCTTCTAGATTACTTTCTTCATAAGTACACTTAGCTGCCTTCTCTAGTAACAGAGGGTTTATGATAGCATCTAAATGCGGATAATTATCTTTCAAGACAGGGATCAAGAGAGTGTCAAGAGTTTTAAAATCTTGAATTAGTTTATCCATGCTCCCCATACTCTTCGCTAAATCTTCATCATTTAAATTTAATAATGGCTTTACTAGAAGATCTTTTAAATTACTAGCAGAAGACTCTCTCAATACTTTATATAGATTAATCTTAGCATCTGTATTTTTATCTAAAGGAGAAGACTGATCAGCATTAGATTTAAGAACTTCTATTTCCAGAGTGGCAAATAAATTCATTTGCTGAATAGGGTTTCTCTGTAAATCTTCAAGAAAAGACAATGATGATAGTGGTGTTCGCTTTGCTTCAGCATAGTCTAGGTTCTGTGATAAATAATCACTGTATTTTTCACCTAAAGCGATATCAATTATTTTAAATTTCTCTAAAACTATCGCTGCTGAAAAGCCATCAGCGATAAGCATTGAAAGTTTTTTATTTTTAGTTTTTTCATCTTTAGTTAAAGCTATATCTAAATAGCTATTTAAAAGCCTATTAGCTTTATCCTCATTAAGACTGCTACCTAAAGAAGCTATTTTAGTAGTATTAGCTAAATCTCTAACTAGCTCAGTATGAGCTAAACCCTGTTCTATCCAGTAAAAATAATCTAAACTGCTATATTTTTTAGAATCAGTATCTGGCTTAGCAGCAAACAAAGATTTTTCTAAAAGATCTGCTATTTTAGGTAAATTATCTTCTTCTCTAAAATTAGACTCTATGCTTCTTGCTGTGTGGATTTGAGCCAAAATAGAATTCTTAACACCAGCTAATTGATTAGGACTATTGATAAAAGCTAATCTAAAAGACTCTGTTATTTTTTTCTGATATTCATCTCTATCATAAACATCATTAAGACTCTGAACTTGAGCTGGAGCGATCAAATCTAAGAGTAAGTTAATATAAGCTTTTTCACTGCCCTTGCTATGACTTAAACCATAGCCTCCATCTGCTTTAATTCCCAATAGTAAATTCTCTATTCGCCCTCTCTCTTCATGAGTCTTAGTTACATAAGTCTTAAACGCAAGATCTGAATCGAGGTCAGAATCTGAACGTGGAGCTTTATCTTTAATCAATCCTCTTAAATCCGCTATAGTAGTACTATCTAGAGACGGATAAACAAATTTAAACTCTGGCATTAATTTTTCAGCATCATTCTCTAATTGAATAGCTTTAAGATTTTTAATTAGCTTAAAAGCCTGCTCTGAGTAAGGAATTTCTATTGATAAATCAGCTCTATTAGACTCAGTAAGCAAATCTCTAAAATCCGAGCCAGATAGTAACTGTATTAAGTCTTCTCCATAATTTAATAGAGATATATTTTTTATTGAAGAATTTTTTCTATCTACGACTTTTTCGACTAAATCAGCAAACTCGTGTGAGTTAGAAATATTTAGCGAGGCTTCTTCTAATCTAGGACTAGCGAAACTAGTGCTTTGCATTTGAATAAGATCATCTAAATTCACCAAAGCCTCTGTAAATGACTTAGTCTTTAATTTCAATTCTTTAAAGTCATACTCTAAGCCCCATTCCTTTAAAACTGTATTTAAATTCTCTTGAACATCTGAAGAATGAATCAGCGTCTTGATTTTAGATACATCAGTGGCAGCAGCTTCACTAAGTCTTATACCATCAGCTTCTATAGATTTTTGGATAAAAAGCTCTAAAGCTGGAATGGCTTCAGTTCGCACATCTAATCTAAGCCCTGGATTTACTGAGTTAACTGCTAATTTTAAGACGTCTGAATTAAGTGCAGCATCTATCAAATCTCCATAAGCTTGAGTATATTCCCTTAGCTGTGCATGAGGAATATTTACAGCTAGAAATGTTTCAGGGAGAGTATTAGAGCTAAGTGAGATTAAATCATTTATATCACTAGGATTAAAACTAGGTGGAGGCGGAGCTTGATTACCTAAAGAATGAATTTGGCTATTAACATTTAACGCAGCCGGATTATTTATTGAAGTGACATCAGCTGCTGGCAGGGGATCTGGAAGAGCTAAAGCAATTTTTATAAGAGGATTTAACTTACCCGTATTAGAGCTTAATAGTAGATTTTCTGAGCTAGACCAAAACCGCTCTAAACTCTCATCAAAACGCTGTTTTTGAGCTGTAGCTTTCGGATTATTAGCTGAATTCTCAAAAACCTTATTTAGCATGTCACGAATTAATTGATTAAATTCTAATTTAAAATCAGTGAAAGCTTCTTTATCAGTATCGTATATCTTATTCTCCTGTCGCCTATTTTCGACGAAACTATCTAGAAAATCTGAGATTAAAGGTGTCAAGCTTCTGCTGAAATTAGAATTAGGCTGAGTTAATAAATCTGGAAGTAAATTCTTTAGATTATCAGCATTTGCTTCTGTAAAAATAAGGGGCTGCGCTGTATAAGAAAAATTATTTAATTGACTTTTTATACTTTGAGCGTCTAACTCTTTACTAAAACGATTATTAATAAAATTAGAGATCCCGCCTAATCCCGCGGCAATAAAAGTCATCTTTATACCCTCATGTATAAGGATATAAAGCTAAATTCTTAGTCTTTTTTATAAGCAATTATTCGACCATTCTGCTGCTGACGAATTTCATTTAAAGTTCCTGATAGAGGAGTAAAGTTAGCTTTAGGTGAATCTTTTATTAAATCAGTAAAAATACCATCTAAGATTCTACTAATTGTTGTATATAATTGTAGAACACCATTAGCAGTCTTTACTGGATCTGCTTTAGCTAAAGAATCAGTAATAGACTTATCTACATATGCTTCTAAGCCTTCTCTATCATCACGATAAAGTTTTTGCATTTTCAAATAAGTCTCTAGATAAGCATTTGCACTCTGCTCTACTTTATCTGAATCCAGGGTAGGGTTATTAGCTAATATCTGAGCAGCTAAAATCGGCTGTGCTTGAGTCCTAGTATTTTCCAGAATTTCATTACTCTCTTTAATGAAATTCTCTACTGATGCAGAGAATTGCTTATTAGGTGGAATAGCATGAGCTTCTAGAATATGAGCATAGCGTTTATCTAAATTCTCAAGTTCACTTAAATAATCGCTAGAAGTAGCAGAATTACTCTGCTTAAAGGCATCCTTAAATTTTTGAATTAAATTAAAATTACTTTCTGCCTGCTGAACAGGATCAATTCCTTTCCCAGATTGTGTATTGAAATTAATTCTTAATGAACGATAAGCATTTACTAAAAGCTCATCATCATTATTCTCCTTTACTAAATAAGCTAAACTAAAATCTAACAACTTAGGTTTATTTAAATTTGCTGAGTTAGCAGCCTCTGCCCAATTAGTTTCCCAGTATTATAATCTTTCTTCTAAGTCCGTAGAAAATTTAAAATCAGCATTTACTTTAGCAGACTGATTTAAATCACTTAAAATACCTTTAGTTTTTCCTAAAAACTCAATATCATAGTTAGAGTCTTTATAAAGCTTATAAATAGCGAGATCTAATGATTCACTAGAACTATTTCCATTAGACCTAGCATCTAAAACTAAATCTGTGACAATCTCAGCTAAGCTAGAACTAGGATAGGCATTAGCTTTAGACGGAGGAATAGCTTTAAAAGTAACTGAATTTTCTATAGCATCTTTAAATAGTGAGTTCAGTGAAGCATTATCTCCACGAGTAAAGTTATTGGAGATAAGCTTAGCTTGATTTAGCTTATTTATAGTCGAAGCGGTGTCTATGTAAGGAACTGACTCTATATTAGTTTTTATAAAATTTATATTAGTATCTAAATACTCACTTAAGTGACTAGAGAAATCCAGAGGAGCTGAAGCAGCTCTAGTACCATCGATAATAGAGCCTAATATTTCTAATGGATTAGGGGATTTAGTCTCTCCGATATTTAGCTTCTTAGAAAGAAAATTATTATCTAATTCAAGCTCTGATGGTGAATCTTAATTAATGAGGAAATTTTTTAGAATATAACTCTCTAGATAGTCTTTACGATTATGTTTCAGAGCATGATAGACATAACCTAAATTTTGGGCAGCACTCCCGCTCCTGTAAGGATCAAAAGTCTCAGCGAAAAATCCTAAATTCACATCAGCCTTTCTTAATTGCTGACACTGCTTCAAGATTTCATCAAAAGCCGCATA
>DAISHM010000142.1:0-4769 GCA_036822535.1 Candidatus Caenarcanales bacterium | reverse complement strand
TTCTGCCCCAAGAGGTTATTTTTCAGTTAAGGATGCAATTCTTCCAATTAAGATAGAAAATATTGGGTAAATTAATAAAGCAGTCTGGCTCGGTGTTAAAATTAGATATTAGTTAATAAATTTAATAAGTAATTCCAAAATTAATCATGCATAAAACAGTTAAATTTTCAGTAAAAAGACAGGATGCGCCAGGAGCTAATCCATACGTAGATGAATTCGAAGTACCTTATGAAGAAGGTATGAACGTAACTACTCTGCTGATGGCGACTAGGCAGTTTCCTACTACCTGTGAGGGAAAGGAAACTACACCAGTTTCTTTTGAAAGTGCCTGTTTAGAAGAGGTTTGTGGCTCTTGTACCATGATAGTAAATGGTAAAGTTAGGCAGGCTTGCACGGCTTTAGTTGATCAATTAGAGCAGCCGATTAAGCTTGAGCCGATGACTAAATTCCCAGTTAGAAGAGATTTAGTCGTAGATAGATCACAGATGTTTAATGCTCTTAAAAAGGTAAAAGCCTGGATCGAAATAGATGGCGTTTATGATTTAGGTGAAGGCCCTAAAGTCTATCCACACGAGCAGGAAAGAAATTATGTGCTTAGTAGATGTATGACTTGTGGCTGCTGTCTAGAGGCATGCCCGCAGTGGACTAATGATTTAGAATTTATTGGACCGCAGGCTATATCTCAGGCGGTCTTATTTAATAGTCATCCTAATGGTGTTAGTACTAAAGGAGAGAGAGTGCAAGCCTTAGTTGATAATGGTCTTAATAACTGTGGTAATGCTCAAAACTGCGTAAAAGCTTGTCCTAAAGAGATTCCTCTAACAGATAGTATCGCTAGGGCGAATAGAGAAGCTACTACTTATACCATTGAAAAGTGGTTAATGGATTCAGTACACTAAGCAAAAATCATGAAGAATGAGGCTTCACTCAGTCCACTTTTTTTTATTTTTCCGTGGGCTTTTGGTTTTCTCTGCTTTTTTTTAGGGCCTTTGCTTGCTAGTTTTTTTCTTTCGTTTACGAATTATGATGGTTTAAACCCTGCTGAGCTTATTGGTTTAGATAATTATTTGCGTTTATTTAGTGATGAAAGCTTTTATGTATCACTGAAGGTTACTCTCTGTTTCGCTTTTATGAATTTATCTCTAGGTACGCTAGTCGCTATAGTATTAGCTTTACTTTTAAATCAAGAAGATATTAAGGCTAGTAGTTTTTTTAGAACTTTATTCTATATACCTACGATAATTCCAATAGTCGCCTCTAGTGTGACTTGGATCTGGATTTTTAAAAAAATTCATGTACCGAGCTTCCTTACTGACGAGCATTTAGCTCTTCCTGCCTTAGTCATGATTAGCTTATGGTCACTGGGAAATCCGATGCTTATTTATTTAGCTGGCATGAAAAACATTCCTAGCTATCTTTATGAATCAGCAGATATAGACGCTGCTTCAGAGTGGCAGAAATTTTGGCATATTACGCTGCCAGCTTTAAGGCAGGTAATTATATTTAACGTAGTTATAGGTATTATTCAAGTCTTTCAATATTTTGTTCCCGCTTATGTTATGACTTCAGGCGGCCCTAAAAATGCTACTTTATTTTACTCGTTATATATTTATCAGAAAGCTTTTGAAGACTTTGAGATGGGCTATGCGAGTGCCTTAGCTTGGGTGCTATTTTTAATTATTATATTTTTTACTTATCTAGCTTTTAGATTCCTGCCGCAAGAAAGGGTTTGAAGCGTATCGCTAGCGAGAGACTGCCTCGGCAGGCACGCCCTTTATATCTCAATAATTTCTAAAATCTTTCTCAGAGCTTCTAGCTTCGCTTCAGTATCCATGAAAGCTGATTTCAGTACTATATGAGACTGAGAATTTTTAGCACCACCAAAAGAACCAGCTTTAAAATTAGTCTTAGACTGTACGTGCTGCGGTAACTGACGCTGCACTGTGAGCCATTTCTGTAATCTTAAATTAGCGAAGACCTTCAATTCCCCTTGCTCTTCACAGATGCTAGCGATCTGTTTTTTATTCGCTAAAAGCTTAATATTAGTGATTTCTATAAGATTTTTAGCTTCCGCTGGTAATCTACCGAAACGATCAGACCACTCTACAATTATATTGTGTAAGTCATCTTCGTTATCTATCATGGATAGGCGTTTATATTCATTCATACGCTGATGTTCATCGTTAATCCAGCTCTGCGGGAAGAATGCACTAACTTTAATATCAATTACACAAGAATTTTCAAATTCTTCGATTTCAGATTTTTCACCCTTAACTTCAGAAATCGCATCGTTAAGCATCTTAAAGTATAGGCTAGCTCCTACAGCGAGCATATGTCCGTGCTGCTCACCTCCGAATACATTCCCCACCCCTCTAATTTCCATGTCTCTGAGAGCTACTTGATAGCCTGAGCCAAGATTGTTCAGTTCCTTAATAGCTTTTAGTCGCTGCCTTGCCGTCTCAGAGATGTCTGCCGCAGAGTTATATAGAAGATAGGCGTAAGCCTGAATATCAGATCTTCCTACTCTACCTCGAAGCTGGTATAGTTGCGATAAACCAAAAGTATTAGCGTGATTAATAATAATAGTATTAGCATCACCTATGTCTAAGCCAGTTTCTATAATCGTGGTACAGACTAATATGTCAAATTCACTATTAACAAAGGCAAACATCGTATCTTCTAATTCTTGAGGTTTCATTTGACCGTGAGCGACTCTGATAGAAGCTTCTGGCACTAGCTCTGCTATCTCGAAAGCTATTTCCTGAATGCTTTCTACTCGATTATGTAAGAAAAATACTTTACCGCCTCTTTCTATCTCATGTAAAATAGCGTTTCTTACCACTGAGGATTTATACTCACCTACAAAGGTTTTTACGGGAAGACGATTAGTTGGAGCGGTAGCGATTAAGCTGATATCTTTAATCCCAGATAGTGACATGTGTAGAGTTCTTGGTATCGGTGTCGCAGACATGGATATAACATCCAGGTCTTTTCTTAGTTCTTTTAATTTCTCTTTATGACTGACACCGAAGCGCTGCTCTTCATCGATAACTAAAAGACCGAGTTCTTTAAACTGTACATCTTTTTGCAAAAGCCTATGAGTGCCGATAACTAAGTCACACTCACCAGTTCTTAAGGCTCTAATAGTCTCTTTTTGCTCGGCTGCTGATTTAAATCTAGATAGTAAGCCCATTTTAATTGGATATGGAGCATAGCGATCACGCATTACATTGAAATGTTGCTGCGCTAAAACTGTAGTCGGTACTAAAACTGCTACTTGTTTGCCCTCCATGATGACTTTAAAAATCGCTCTGATAATAACCTCAGTTTTACCGAAACCAGCATCACCACAGATTAATCTATCCATCAGTTTGTCTGATTCCATATCTGATTTGACGCTAACTATGGCTTTAAGCTGATCTTCTGTCTCATCGTAAGGGAAAGCATCTTCCATTTCTAACTGCCATGGAGTATCAGCTTGATATATATAACCCTTTTGCTGAGCTCTGCGTGCATAGAGGGCGACTAGGTCTTGGGCGATTTTCTTTACTGATTTCCTGACTTTCTTCTTCGTGCGAGTCCACTCATTACCACCGAGTTTAGAGAGTTTAGGTTTTACATCTCCCGCTAAATCGAATCTAGATAAGAGGTTTACTTGATCTACAGGAATAAGTACCCTCGCTTCAGAAGCGTATTCTACTGCTAAATATTCTTGTTTACCTATACCACTGAGTTCTATGATTTCAGTACCACGGTAAATTCCTAGACCATGCTTATAGTGAATGACATAGTCACCTGCATTTAAATCGGCGATGTCGGTATAAGCATTTTTTCTTTTCTGTTTCTCTGCTTCCTGCTCTTTATCTGCTTTTTGGTTTTTTTGTTTAGCTACGGCTTGACGACTTCTACCGAAAAGCTCTCTGTCAGTAAGAATGAGTAAATTAAAACGAGGTAGTTTACAGCCTTCTTCTAGACCATCTCTCAGCACTATAACTAAAGATGCTGGGAAATCTTCTAAGTCTTGACTGCTATTTAGATATACGCAGTTAATGTCCCATTCTTTTAAGATACCGATGACTCGCTGAGGCTGCTCTGAGAAGATAACTATTCTAGCGCCTTTTCTGAGATTGTCTTTTATATGGCTAGTAAAATCTTCTACTTTGCTAGCAAAGCGTTCAGATGGATAACTGAGTAATTCTAGGCTTAGTGGCTTCTCTGAATTATCTAATTCTTCGACGCTCTGTAAATATAGTCTATGAGAGAAAGTCTTGATTTTTTCTGCTGCTGATTTAGAATCTAGAAATAGTTCATTTTCAATAGTAATAAGCTTGCCTAGATTAACTCCATCTCGATACTGTTCCTTTACTTTAGTCTGCCAGCGCTCACTTTGTAGAAGTAAATCCTGCCATTCATCGAAAACGAGATGTAAATTATCTCCAGAAGGTAAGTAATCAAAAAGATCACTAGCTCCTTGATTTAAAAAAGATTTATAGTACTCTACACCTTCCCAATACTCTGCTGAAGAGTCTTCTATATGACTAGTTAGGGATAGCTCTAACCCTTCTCTAGTTTCTTGATCTAGGTTTGCGCTATATTCTTTAATCCTATTTAAAATTTTTTCTTCTAAAGCATCTCCACGACTGCGTATTATCGAATAGCGTGGATGAATGACCACAGCCTCGACTTTTTGAATTGATCGCTGTGAGTGTATAGAAAAAGTTCTGATAATCTCTATCTCATCACCGAAAAACTCTATACGTGTCGCTTCG
>DAISHM010000141.1:0-4777 GCA_036822535.1 Candidatus Caenarcanales bacterium | reverse complement strand
CAGTCTCGAGAAAAGGCAATGGCTGAAAACAAAAAGATCAATACAGAAAATAAAAAATTCTTTCTTCCAGCTAATCCCGCAGATCTTTTCTCTATGATGAAATTTCCAGCTTCTTTAGATAAAGATTTAAAGCGAAATATTGCCAGAGAGCGAGCTAGCGATTTTAACCAGTGGAAAAATGAAAATGCAGATCTTATTAAAGCTAATCAAACAAAATCCAGCAAAGAAGAGTATCAAGAATATAGATCACAATTTTTTAGCACTGTAGACGTTCAAAAATTAGCAAATGGCTATCTTAAGCTGTTAAAACTAATCAGTGGGCTGGATTTAAAGACTCTAGCTTCTTCCTAATTTTCACTAAATTAGCAATTTCGACTGGGCTAAGTTTTACACGATAATCTGTATCATTGAAAATCCTTTCAGTATAAGCAAAAGCTCTAGATAAAGAAGCATACTGATAATCATAATCAGCAGCTAAATATAAGGCTTTGACGTTATACGGATTAATTCGCAGACAATAATTTATATACTCAATAAATTTATTATCATCTTTCATTAAAAGTTTTATCTGTGCTAGGTATAGATAAGCCTGATCTAGATTAGGATCTATCTTCAGTGCTGATTTAAAATCTTTTTCAGCAGCGATATAAGAACCCTGATTAAAGTTATAAACCCCACTACTTAATAGGCTTCGATAATTATTTTCATCTATAGGAGAAATATTTAAGGGCTGTCTATTCAGTACATTATCCTCAATTTCAGTTTCTTTATTTTCAGCCTCATCTGATTTAGCATTATTCTCAGTATCTAGATTAGCCTCATTCTCTGTGGCTGCTAAGAGGCTGGTGTCATTTACTAGTGGAGTTTGTACTATTAAAGATTCTTGAATTTCCTCTTCCTGAACTAAAGGTACATTAATGTCACTTAAAGACTGAATATATAATTTATTTTTATAGAAAGAGTTTCTTAATCGCAGCGATTGACCAGAAACACTTTTCTGATAATTATTTCTTAAAGCCTGTATTAAAGAGCTTCTCTCTGCTTCAGAATTATAATTTACCAGGCTTATAATATTTTGAAAATTAACATAATCATTTAATGCTTTTAAATTATCAGTAATAGTTTGAGAAAATTTATAAAAATTTTGAGCGGTATGAAACTCTAGTAAAGAATTATCGGAGTTATTAACAGATATATTCGCACTAGGATTAAATAGTTTAGTAAATTTAGTTTTAAAATCTAAACGTGGGAATTCATTTTTTAATAAAAGATTTACATCTTTAGGGGTTAATATAACATAAGCTAGAAAATCTGCTGAGTTATGTATAGAAACATGATTTAGAGTAGATTTCAGATAAGGATATTCATCTAAGTTAAAATCTCTGAATCTAAGATCTTTATCACTTGCAAGTATGATTAATTCTGCTGTACGAGTGGGATGTATAATCACCAAGTTTTTGAAATTATGTTTTAAAGTATTTAAAGTTAAAAGTAAATATTTAGGCTCTAAAGAGTAAAGCTGTACCCACTGTACAAAAATACCATCTATATTAAGCTTACTGTGAGCTAGTTTCCAGAACTCATCAGTGAACATATCAGTAGATAACCATGGATCAGATGGCTGAGAGACTATTAAATCATATTTTTCTTTAGAGCTTTTCAAAAGGGATCTAGCATTAGTAGCATGTCTTTCTATTTTTCTTTCTGGTATTAGTTTCCAAGCTTTCTCAAAATATTTATCTGCGACTTTAAAAACCAACTCTTCAATTTCAGCGACCTGAATTTTAGCCTTAGGCGCTATCATCGCTAGTGAATCTAAAGTAATCCCAGAACCCAATCCAACTAAAAGTACATTTTTAAACTCATCTTTAAAATATTTAGCAGAAACACCTAGTAAAACTTGAGTCTGCATATCAGCTGCTGAGAAAATATCTTCTTCTATCGGTATCCCAGCCTCTACCTTAGCGTTATTTTTTAGATAAATAGTATTAGCTAAAGGATCTTTAATTACAGTAACAGTAGAATAAAGACCATCAGCATGATATAGAATTTCTTCTGCACTTGAATCTAAATTCAAAGAATATTCTCCTCTATACTTTAAGGCATAATACAATTCAGCGCCACTAGCAGTTTTTGCGGAAATAAAATTAGGCTTTAATAGAAATAAAGCAATAAAAGACAGTGCTGAAATGAAAAACAGGAAATATTGTTTCTCCTTAAAAAAGCTTAAATTAATTACTAAGGTTAAGAGAGCAATTAAATTAAAGATCAAGAAACATTGATTCAGACCACCTTCAAGAGAAGGGATGAAAAAAAATACTGTAAATAAAGCTCCTAAAATACCACCTAGAGTATTAACAAAGAAAAGTTTACCTATATTAGCTCCCGCATAAGTCACTCTAGATCTGTCATTTAAAGAATCACTATAAGTAAAAATCTGTAATAAATAAGTACTAGTGTAAGCAATAGTCGCCGTGACAGGAACTATAATCATTCCAGCTAAAATAAATTTTATTAAAGTTAATGAAAGCCTGTATAAATCTTCACGCTGAAAGTCAATTAATAAAAAGTTTACTGAATCAACCAAAGATAAATAAGTCGGAGTAAGGGATTTAAATGCATAGGAACTAATAAAGATAAGTGCTGCTAATAAAAGAATTAACCAATTAATATTTTCTAAGTCCTTTTCAAAACTATCTTTCAGACTGAGATTCAAAGGTTTAGCCAATAAGTAAAAAGTAAAAGTTCCTAAAGCTAAACCTGCTATCACCGCAGCTAAAATCATCGAAAAGGAATAGACTGAGCTTGCTAGAACTAAACTAAAAGCCCGCTGCCAGACTAACTCTAAACCCAATAAAATAAAACCAAAAGCAAAGCTTACCCATAATAAAACCTTATGCCCTTGCTCTTTATCAATATTAGAAGAGCTTAGTTCATCATCGTCATCGTAGATTTTAGAAAGCTCATTCTTAGGACTATGCAGGCTTAGATTTAAACTAAAAATCTTTAGTGATTCAAAAAACTCTATAAGTATCTCCTTCATGTTCAGCAAAGAAGGTACTAAACTAAGAATGAAAATAAATAGATGAATAATTGCAAGCTTATGTAAAGTTAAAGCTAATCCTAGACTCTTAAAAGCAAAAAATATAACAAAAAAAATACCAAATAAACCAGCAAAGGTATTCACAAAGTATGCTTTAGCTACACTATTAGTTTTATTTAAGTGAGAAGATTCTCTGTAAGCGACATAGAAATTAGAGAGTAAAGGAAAGAGACTACCTAAGAGTATCGAAATCGGAGCTAAGCTAAAAGCACTAGCTAAATACCCAGGGTTAAAAAAGCTAGCTGTCAAATATGTTAAAAAAGCTAAAAGTAAGTTAAATAAGCTAAATACAAATAGCGAAGCATAAGAGCTTTTATTTGGATGAAAAAATTTACTTAAAGCAGCAGCAAGATAAGCTCCTAAAGCAATACCTCCAAAAAAAATAATCAAAACCATCGCCGTAGTGATGGATTCAGAAATGAAAACCTGTTTTAAAATTCTTGACCAAGAAAGCTCGTGTATTAAGGCTGCAAAGCCACTTAAAAAATAGCAGATATAAACTATCGCCTTAATTATCATAAACCGCCTCTACTGCTGATATAAATTTTACTCCAGCTAGCTCTAGTGGATTATTAATAGAAATATTAGCCCATGAATTCACACGTTTAGGCTGCCAAGTCTTAGAAGCTAAGCTTGCAGATTTTTTTTGATTACATTCACGGCATACCGCAAATAAGTTTCGCGTATCTAAATTTAATACCGCAAACTTAGAAGCTGGTAAATGATGGTCGTGTGAAGCTTTATGAGCTTCAATAATGTGCTCATCAATTCGCTGATTTTTAGAATTTAAACGTGAAGTGAATTCTAAACTAGACTTAGACATAGCCTCTTTAACAAGACGTGGATGTATTAAGGGTTTAGCACAGTAAACGCAGGAATAATTATCTCTAAGCCAAATCTCCTCTAATTGCTTCAAAGATGGTCTAATACTAGGTCTAGAGAGATTAACTGAGTAGGCTTTTTTTTTAGACATTAGCTCAGCACCCATGTTTTTAGACTCATTTATCTCTTCAGCTTCGAGTTTTAAAGATAAAATATTCTGAGCTAAAGTCACAATTGAGTCTAGATAAAGGTCTCTGATTTGTACATCAGCAAAAGGCAGACTACCAGAAATTAAAACACCAATTGATTCAGATAAAGCAGTTATAGTAAAACTTTTCGTCTCTTCATTTATACTTAAGCCCTCAGAATAATTTTCTAAATTAGCCTCTATTAAACTTAAGTCTATAGCAGGGAAACGATTAATAAAAGTAGTTGGCGTTTTTTTAAGTTCTTTAGCTAAAACTCTGTGATCAAAAGCTTCATTTTTCGTCACTTCCTTAAACTCAGTTTTAGGGATTAACAGCGGCTGTATCATAGCAGGCTCTTCTGAATTAATTATTTCCAAATTAGAAATTACAGCCTGAGTATTAAAAACTTCTAACTGTCTGTATTCTGAGCATTTATAGAAATAATCAGATAAATTAGTCGATATCGCCGTTACTAAAGTTCGATAAACCTCGTTTGTGTTAGCATACTTAAGTTCTTGTTTACGCGGGTGCACATTAACATCGACTTCTGAGCTAGATATTTCTAAATGAATAATTACTATAGGATATTTTTTAGCAGGCAATAAATCTTTATAAACCTTATCTACAGCAGCTCTTATAGTATTACATCTAACCATGCGCTTAT
>DAISHM010000140.1:0-4782 GCA_036822535.1 Candidatus Caenarcanales bacterium | reverse complement strand
GGGACTTTTTTCATATAGTTATGACTATGCTATTTATTCTAAGTCTTTCAAGGCTTTAAAGTAAATGGACTAGTAAAAAACGAGATTTTTTTTCAAATTTTTCAAAATTTTTCAAAATTTTTTTCAAAAAAAGCTAAAGTTTTCCCGAAAGTATCCGATATATTAAATATACGGTAAATATTTCATTTTTTGCTTAGGGTTCCACCTAGTATCCTCTTCGCTTATTGGCCTATATCATAAGTGCGAGAACTAAAGGACTAAAACAAAGTCACTAAAGAGGAAAAAGGAAAAGAGGAGCACTAAAAAATGATTAAACACCCAAGCCTAAGCAGAGAAGCGATTATCGCATTAAGCCCAGTACAATCAACAGTTCAAATAACTAAAGAACTTAAAATGGCTGGTTTTAATAAAATCGAAAGAGTAGATTATCAAGAGGCTTTAATACTTCATTTAAATTTCAATAAACCAAACATTATAGTAATGTCTAGCGAGTTACCAGGTGAAAGGTCTACAGCAGACTTACTAAACATGATTCACTCTAGCTCACCTAATACAAGAGTTATATTCATTTCTAGAAATATTGAAGAAGCTAGCATGTTTGATATTTACTTCGCTAAGAACATAAATGCATGGTTATTAAGTGAAAGAGCAGAGAGAACTATGTCTTTAGCGATTGAGGCTGCTGAAGCTGGTCAATTATTCGTAGACTTCGTTATTAATCAAAACCTGAAAATGACGCTAAGCACTAATAGGTCAGTACTTACATCTAGTGAAACTAATTATGGTAACTTAGAACTGCTTACAGAAAGAGAAGCTGAAGTTTTAAAATATTTATGTGATGGTTATAACTATAAAGCAGTAGCTAAAACTCTGTTCATCTCTGAGTCTACTGTAAAAACTCATATTAATAACGTCTTCACTAAATTACAAGTCAATGACAGAACTCAAGCTGTACTTTACGCTCTAAAACATGATTTAGAGGGATTAATGAAAGCTACTATCTCTATCTAAGACTTATTTAATTTTCTCCGAAACACACCTTCAAACCCAGAGAGGCTAATCAAGATGAGCTTCTCTGGGTTTTTATTTTTATTTAAAAGAAATATGAGCAAATACTAATCATCTTGATTACTAAATCTTTCGGGACTAGGTGCTATGCTCATTTAAATCAGTGGTAAGATACTAAATAGCAAAGATTAACTTACTTATATATGTTTGAAAGATTCACGGAAAAAGCGATCAAGGTCATAATGCTAGCTCAAGAAGAAGCTAGACGTTTAGGTCATAATTTTGTCGGCACAGAGCAGATACTCCTAGGCTTAATCGGCGAAGGAACTGGAGTTGCAGCTAAGACATTAAAATCTATGGGAGTCAATCTAAAAGATGCTCGCATAGAAGTAGAAAAAATTATCGGTAGAGGTTCTGGTTTCGTAGCAGTAGAAATACCATTCACTCCTAGAGCGAAATGGGTACTAGAGCTTAGTTGGGATGAAGCTAGGCAGTTTGGACATAATTACATAGGTACAGAGCATTTATTATTAGGTTTAATTAGAGAAGGCGAGGGTGTCGCTGCGAGAGTTTTAGATAATTTAGGTGTAGATCTAGCTAAAGTAAGAAATCACATTATTAGACTTTTAGGTGAATCTGGTTCTAATTCAGGTGCCGCTAATGCTTCAAGCAGTTCTAATAATTCCTTATTAGGAGTAGGTTCTAATAAAAGTACTAATCAGAATACTAGGACTAGGACTCCGACTCTAGATGAGTTCGGTACAGACCTAACTTTAGCTGCCGCAGAAGGTAGATTAGATCCAGTTATCGGCCGTAGCGAAGAAATAGAAAGAGTTATTCAAATTTTAGGAAGAAGAACTAAAAATAACCCTGTTCTAATCGGTGAGCCAGGTGTAGGTAAGACTGCCGTAGCAGAAGGTTTAGCTCAAAAGATAGTAGCGAATGATGTACCTGAAATCTTAGTAGGGAAAAAGCTTATAGTTTTAGATTTAGGACTTTTAGTCGCTGGAACTAAATACAGAGGTGAGTTTGAAGAAAGACTAAAAAAAATCATGGATGAAATCCGCACTGCGGGGAACATGATGTTAGTTATAGATGAATTGCACACTTTAATAGGTGCTGGGGCTGCTGAAGGTGCTATAGATGCAGCGAATATTCTTAAGCCAGCTTTAGCTCGTGGTGAATTACAGTGTATAGGAACTACTACTTTAGAAGAGTATCGTAAGCATATAGAAAGAGATGCTGCACTGGAAAGACGTTTCCAGCCTGTAGTAATCGATTCACCATCTGTAGAAGAGACTATACAAATCATTACAGGTCTTAGACAGAAATATGAAGAGCATCACCGTTTAATTATTACGGATGCCGCAGTAGAAGCCGCAGCGAGGCTTTCAGATCGATATATATTTGATAGACATTTGCCAGATAAGGCTATCGATTTAATCGATGAGGCTAGTTCTAGAGTGAGACTTAAGGCTAGTGGTTTACCACCAGAAGCTAAAAAACATGAAGATGAGTTAATTACTATTTCTAGGCAGAAAGAAGAAGCGATTCGTCAGCAAGAGTTTGAAAAAGCATCACAGCTTAGAGATCAAGAAAATAATATCAGGGAAAAAATTCGTAGCCTCCAAGAAGAATGGCGTAGAGAACAAGAGAAAAATAAGCCAACTGTAGGTGAGGAAGAGATAGCTGAAATAGTAGCTAGCTGGACTGGTATTCCAGTAGGTGATCTGAAAGCTGGTGAGAATGATAAATTAAGACAGATGGAAGATACTCTTCATGGGAAGATTATCGGTCAAGATTCTGCTGTTACTGCGGTATCTAAAGCAATTAGAAGAGCTAGAGCTGGTTTAAAGAATCCAGAAAGACCGATAGGTTCTTTTGTATTCTGTGGTCCTACTGGTGTAGGTAAGACTGAACTTGCAAAAGTGCTAGCAGACTATTATTTCGGCAGTGCGGATAATTTAATTCGTGTAGACATGTCAGAGTATATGGAAAAACACACGGTAAGTACGCTTATCGGTTCTCCTCCAGGCTATGTAGGTTACGGTGATGGTGGTCAATTAACAGAAGCGGTACGCAGAAAACCATATAGCGTAGTACTTTTCGATGAAATTGAGAAAGCTCACCCAGATGTATTTAATGTGATGTTACAGATGTTAGATGATGGTCATTTAACTGATAGTAAAGGGCGTAAAGTTAGCTTTAAGAACACTATTATTATCATGACCTCTAACGTAGGTGCTCAGCGTATGAATAATGATTTCGGAGTCGGTTTCTTCGCTTCTAAAACAGAAGAGGAAGCTGAGGAAGAGAAATATAAGCGTATGAAAGATGCTGTCATGGAAGAGATGAAACGTGCTTTCAGACCAGAATTCTTAAATAGATTAGATGATATCGTTATCTTCAAACACCTCACTAGGACTGATATGCGTAAGATAGTCGATATCATGAAGAAAGATCTAGAGAATAGACTGAAAGAAAAAGGCATGACTATTACTCTTACAGATGAAGTTAAAGATAAGGTTTCTACAGAAGGTTATAACCGTACTTACGGTGCAAGACCAATGAAGCGCTCTATACAGAAGCTTCTTGAAGATCCTATCTCAGACTCTTTAATTAATGGTGAGCATAGTGATGGTGATGAGATCGAAGCCTATTTAATCTTTGATGCGGAGTTCCCGAAAGAGAAAACTTACGAAAAGCCAGATGATGTCAGTGAAGAAACTAAAGATGCTGATAGAAGACAGGCTTTAGTGAAGGCTCAGATTAAATTTAGAGTTATTGGTAAGTTACCGCCAGAGAAACAGGAAGAGTTAAAGCGTTCTACTATTAAGAAGAAGAAAAAAGCTCTAGGTCTTAATGGCTCTGGTGGCGGTTCTGGTTCTGAGACTAGCGGTGGTGAACCAGTAGGTAATAGAGCAGCGTAGGTAAATTCTTTAGATTTAAGTTAGAATTGGCTTTATGAGTAAAGCTGGTTTCGCTGGTATTAGAGTCTATTCAAATAATAGTGGCTGGGTTCCTCTTATCGGCGCGGAGCCGCTCAATGAAGCTGAAAAAAAAGCAGAGATCAATCCCTTCAAGAGAGCTGCACATGAGAAGCTGAGTGATAATAGCAATCTTAGTCTAAATGAACTAGAACAGCCTCTTAGCCTAGAGGATGTAAAAAATTATCAAAGCCCTAAACTAAATTTAGATAATTTAGGAGTAAAGCTGTTAGATAGCTATTCAGGTAAAGTAAGAACCAATTATAAAGTGGAAACTAATTCTGCTCAAGAATTTCTAATTAGCAAAGCATCAGATAGGACATCTGCATTTGATATACCAAATCTGATTCCTCAAGTGCCATATAAAGGCTTAATCTTAGATAGCATCAGTAAGCACTGGGCAGAAAAAATAGAGAGCTGGGGCTATAAAACGGATCTGGTAAAAGATCATGGGCTTCAAATCCCAGCGAATAGTGCTGTTACCGTAAGAGAGCCTTTAGATACCATACCTATAGAATTTGTAGCGAGAAGATATTTAACAGGTACTACATCTACATCTCTTTCACAGCGCTATTTTAAAGCCGGGGAGAGAGATTTTGGAGATTTTAAGCTAAAAGATGGTCTAGAATTACATTCTCGTTTAAATCAAAGCATATTAACCTCCACGACTAAAGAGAAAGAAGATCTAAATGTTACTAAGAGTGAAGCTGTAGACTTTATATTAGAAAAATATGAGAAAGATTTGGCTTTTAAATAGGTTTCCGGAAACTATACCTAAATTTTGATC
>DAISHM010000139.1:0-4787 GCA_036822535.1 Candidatus Caenarcanales bacterium | reverse complement strand
GTATGGAAAGCCTGCGATACATTTAGGGGGGTGATGGATGCTACTCAGTATAAGGATTATATACTAGTAACTCTATTCTTGAAATATATTTCTGATGTTTGGCAAGATCATTATGATGAGTATAAAAAACAGTTCGATGATGAGATTCGCATTAGGAGAAAGTTAGAGAGAGAGCGCTTCGTTCTGCCAGAAGGGGCTAGCTTTTATGATCTTTATCAGCAACGTAATGAAATTAATTTAGGTGAATTGTTCAATACCTCTTTAGATAAAATCGAAGATGCAAATAGATCTAAACTAAGCGGTGTTTTTAGAAATATAGATTTCAATTCTGAAGCTAATTTAGGGCAGGTAAAGGATAGAAACCGCCGCCTGAAGATGCTTCTTGAAGATTTTCATAGACCTGAATTAGATATGCGTCCTAGTAGAGTTTCGGAAGATGTCATCGGTAATACTTATATCTATCTTATAGAACGCTTCGCCTCAGATAGTGGTAAAAAGGCAGGTGAGTTCTATACTCCTCATGAAGTGTCTAGATTAGTAGCCAAATTAGCTAGTCCTAAAAGTGGGGATAGGATATGTGACCCTAGCTGTGGTTCTGGTGGTCTTCTCATAGAAGCTGCTCGAGAAGTCGGGGATAGAAATTACTCTCTTTATGGAATGGAGGTAAGCGGTAGCACATGGGCTTTATGCAGAATGAATATGTTCCTTCATGGTGCAGATTCAGCTCGTATAGAGTGGTGCAATACTCTAACTAATCCGAGTTTAGTCGAGAATGACCATTTAATGAAATTTAATGTGATAGTGGCAAATCCACCATTTTCTTTAGATAAGTGGGGTGTAGAAGACGCTGAGGCTGATAGGTACAAGCGTTTCTGGAGAGGGCTTCCGCCTAAAAGCAAAGGTGATTATGCTTTTATTAGTCATATGATGGAAGCTGCTTTAGAGAAGGAAGCTAGAGTAGTGGTAGTAGTCCCGCATGGTGTTTTATTTAGAGGGTCTTCCGAAGGGAGAATAAGACAGAGTTTGATCGAAGATAATCTTTTAGATGCAGTTATAGGCTTAGCTCCTAATCTATTTCCTTCTACGTCTATTCCAGTAGCTATATTAGTTTTCGATAAATCGAGAGAGAAAGGTGGTCTTAGGGAAGCAGATAAAACAGTACTGTTTATCGATGCTAGTAAGGATTATTTAGCTGGAAAAAATCAAAATAGTTTAGAGGATAAGCATATAGACAGAATAGTAGAGACTTTTAAAAAGAGAGAGGCTGTAGAAAAATATTCATATTTAGCTAATATAGATGAAATTAGAGAGAATGATTTTAATTTAAATATCCCTCGCTACGTAGATACTTCTGTAGAAGAGGAAGAGATAGATATTCAGCTGGTGCAGAAAGAAATAAAAGAACTAGAGGCTGAGTTAGTGAAGGTTAAGGCTCAGATGCAGGGGTATTTAGGGGAATTGGGAGTGTCTTTAGAGTAGGGTTTAGGAGAGAATAAGAATGAAAATTGGTAATATTTCTTCAATTGATAACTTAGTCGAAAAACTTAAACAAATACAGTATGAACACTCAAATCATGCTCAAAGAACAGTAAACCTAGCTTTAGTCTCACGTAATTGGTTTTTTGGATACTATATTGTTGAGTTTGAGAATGGTTCCGCAACAACTAATCTTAAGCTTTGTCGAAATTTTTATTTAAACTATCCAGAGATTGGTCAGACAGCGTCTGACCAATCTCTGGAGTTAATATTAGACAGATTTAAATTAACATGGTCTCACTATATAGTTTTACTTTCAATTAAAAATACGGAGGAGCGAAACTTTTATGAAATCGAAAGCATAGCAGGTAATTGGTCTTTAAGAGAACTTAAAAGGCAGTTCAATAGTTCCTTATACGAGCGATTAATACTTAGTCAGAATAAAAAATCAATTGAGTTGTCTAAGAGAGGACAAGTGCTTGAAAATCCACAGGATTTACTTAAAGATCCTTATGTGCTCGAGTTTTTGAATATAGAAGAGAAGGCTACTTACTCTGAGAGTGATTTAGAGTCAGCAATTATTGATAAGTTAGAACATTTTCTATTGGAATTAGGTAAAGGGTTTTTATTTGAAGCTAGGCAAAAGCGTTTTAGTTTTGATGAGGAGCATTTTTTTGTAGATTTAGTTTTTTATAATCGTCTTTTAAGAGCCTATGTATTAATTGATCTTAAGATCGGAGAGTTGAAACATCAAGATCTTGGACAGATGCAAATGTATGTTAATTACTTTGATCGCTTTGTGAAACAAGATTTTGAGAATAAGACAGTAGGAATAATAATTTGCAAAAAGAAAAAAGATTCTTTAGTAGAAATAACTTTACCGGAAAACAGTAATATACATGCCTCAGAATATAAGCTATACCTGCCATCTAAGGATGAATTTAAAAAACAAATAGAGGAGGCTCAATTTTGAATGGAAGATTAGTCAGGGAAAAGATATTAGCTTCTGAAAAAGAACTCTCAGGGATTCTGTTTGAGCGTGGTGTTGATAGCAAAGGATTTGCAAATATTCGTAGTAAGGGAGATACTGTTTTATTTGGTGGTAATAGTACTAATCAGATGAAAACTAAGTTAGGAGTGCCAGATACTAGAGCATTAGCTGATTTTCTTCCAGCTGTAACTATTAAAGCAAAAGATTTAGCGACTGAGATTACTAATTTTGGGGTTAAAAAAGATTCTAAAATGCAAGGTGAAGCGAAAATAGGAGCTGAGCATATTAAAAGTAATCAAAGTGTTAGAGATGTTTTGCAGAAGCACGGCATAGTGCCAGAGGATTTACCAGCAGAGGAAGATATTAAAAAAGTGCAGAGGCGTTTAAAGTCAGAAGGGAAGGAGCTTTCTAGAATTAGAAAAGAGCAAGTTGGAGGATTAAAAGGAGTTTTACATGACAATAAATAAAAGAAAATCACAGGGGAGTTTATCTCATTCTATGAATGCTTTTGAGCAAATTAGACATTCTGACGAGAAGAGCGAGGAATTCTGGTTAGCACGAGAATTATTAGAATTATTAGATTATTCAGAGTATAGACATTTTAAAGGTGTTATTGAAAAAGCTAAGCTTGCTTGTAAAAACAGTGGGCAAGAGGTTTTGAACCATTTCGAGGATGTCCTCGAAATGGTTCAAATCGGCTCAGGAGCTAGAAAACCTAAAGAAGATATTCGTCTGTCCCGCTATGCATGCTATTTGATAGTACAAAATGGTGATCCTAAAAAAGAGATTATTGCTCTAGGACAGACTTATTTTGCAATTCAAACTCGTAAACATGAACAATTAGAATCAAAAATATTAGAGGGATTAAATGAGAGTCAAAAAAGATTATTTTTAAGAAATGAGCTAAAAGCACATAATAAAAATTTAGCTGAAGCTGCTAAAAATGCTGGTGTCAATAAATTTTAGACCATATGGGAAGTACAGAATTAGCAGCTAACTTATTTAGAGCTACGCAGGCAGAGGAGAAATTAAAAAGAGAGAAAGTTAAGGGCAAGGCAGCAGCAAATAAAACACATTATGAGGTTGGAAAGAAGGTCAGAGAGACTATTCAAGACTTAGGTGGTACTATGCCTGAAGAATTACCAACGCCAGAAAAGAGTATTAAGCAGCTGGAGAGCAAAAATAAGAAGTTTTTATAATGCAAAATATCAAAGAAAAATATTTAGAAAGGGTTCAAGAATTAATACTTAAAGGAGAGGCTATTTTAAGCCAAGCCGAGTCATTACCACGTTTTAAATCTACTAATGCATTAAAGATTGATATTGCTGAATTCGGTGCTTGGAAAAGCTCTTCATTAAATTTTTTGAAGCAAATTCCTCTAGTGGATAATTATTTTTTTGATGAGTTTTTTAATAATGTAGAAATGCCAAAAAGCAGTCATCTAAAATATGGAATAGGCATTCTTAGGGGTTTAAAAGAAGATATAGAAAAAGGTCTTTTAGAAAGTGGCGTAGAGCTAGTTAAGGCAGAGGTTTTTACAGATTTATTAGAGATGGCAGAATATCTCTTAGAGCAGGGATATAAAGATCCTGCTGCGTCCTTAACAGGAGCCGTTTTAGAGATAGAGTTAAGAAATTTATGCTCACGTAAGGGTATTGATGTAAAAAAAGCTGATGATATTTCTTGTCTAAATGGAAAACTTAAGGATAAAGATGTTTATTCTCAGGTGCAAAGATCTACTATAGAGGCTTGGAAAAAGATTCGCGATGCTGCGGCTCATGGGAAACATGATGAATATACTGAGAATCAAGTTAAAGATTTTTTGAGTGGTTTGAGAAGGTTTATAGGAGAGTATTTAGGGTGAGAATAATCCAAGGTTGTCAGAAAATTGAATTTGGTCAAATAGCAAGTTTAGCTAAGTCTAAATATGATCCGAGTAAGGAATCTTTTTCATTGCCTTGTGTTGAATTAGAGCATTTGTCTCAAGAATCAGGTGTGATTCTTGGCTCAGTATCATCACTACAGCAGAAAAGTATCAAGTCAAAATTTGTAGTAGGCGATGTTTTATTTGGTAAACTGAGACCATATTTAAGGAAATATGCTTTTCCAAAATTTCAAGGTGTTTGTTCAAGTGAAATATGGGTTTTGAAAGCAAATTCGAGTCAATGTTATTCTAAATATCTTTTTTATTTAATTCAAACAGAAGAATTTATTCAATTAGCAAATAGAACTTGTGGTTCAAAAATGCCAAGAGCAGATTGGGACTTGATTGTCGAGTATCATTTTTTTCTTCCCCCTCTCCCAGTCAAGAAAAAAATCG
>DAISHM010000138.1:0-4796 GCA_036822535.1 Candidatus Caenarcanales bacterium | reverse complement strand
TGAAGCGAAGTAGCCAAAATTTAGAGAGTTTAAATAATTTTTTCTCAAAGTTAAAAGAAGATATTTTTCAAAAAGCTGATAAATCTTCAGCAAAATTTCTTAAATTCCTGAAAAGCTCTCAAGGAGAGTATTTAACAAATCATTTTATTAATAAAGCTCTTTTTAATGAAGTGCATCAAATCCCTAATAATATTAACGCATTTGATGAAGATAATGAATCTAAATCGGCAGAGCAACAGGGATTACTAGCACGTTCTGGATTCATAGCTACTCAAGATGATTCTAGCTTTGAAGTAGAAAAACCAGCTAAAGAAAAAACCAGTGGAGATAAAGCTGAGAATATAATTTTGAGGGGAGTAAATCTTGCAAACCATCTAGGAGAGGTTGGTTTAGAGAATACTGTCCATAAATTAATAGATAAATTAGATATTTATACTGATAAATTAAATAAAAGATATCCTTGGATTAATCCTCAGAGATTAGATTTAGCTACAGTAGCTTTAAGGAATACCAATCATGATCAAGCTTTAGGCTTAGGAATAAATGAATATTCTCATTTAGGGATTAAAGAGCTTTTAGAGATTTTCAAAAATGATTTAGATGACATGCAGGATGAGTCTAAAATTAGTAATCCTAAATTAACTAAGCTTTTAAATAAGCTGATAACTAAAACCCAATTCGAGCATGCTGATGCTACGAGTATCAGAGACTTCTACATGCATGCAAGCCTAAAAGGCTATCAAGAAAAGGCTAATCAAGTGCTTATGACAGCATTTAGTCTTTTAGAGGGCGATACAGCTAAAACTAAAACAGAAGACGCTTATATATTAAATCATCTAGTAAATTTTGCAATGAAAGAAAATTTAATTACAAATTCAAAGGAAATTAAGCAACTCACTCAGAAAGAACAAAACTTAGACATTAAAGATGAGCTTGAATCTATAGATGATGACTTCAAGGATGATTCTGAATCGATAGAAGACTATGAGCCTGAAACCGACTTAGTTTCAGCTTTAATTCAAATTCAAGAGAAATTAGGAATGGAATATTTCGAGCAAGATGATTTAGCAAAGATTAATCAAGAATTAGTCGAACATCTAAAGATACTTCAGGAAAAAGATTTCTCCGGCTTTACTAAACTCTTTGATCAGATAATTAACCTTGATGATAAGAAAAAGTATCCTACTCTAGGTGATGAAATATTTAATGATGGAATATTTTTTTATGATAAACCCTTTCCACTTTTTGATCTAAGTTATCTTCTAGGATGCTTTACCGATGAGAGTTCTAATTTTAAACAGAATTTATTTCATGATTATTATGAAGAAAATAAGGGGCAGGATTTAATTCCAGGTGATTTACCTAGTGTCTATCTGAATATCAAAAATTTTGATACATATAATCAGATCTCGAAAAAAAATAATAGCGATTCTTTATCAGAAGAAGATTTCAGAGAGAATCTTGAGATTAATCAAACTAAGAATGAGCTTTTAAACAAACTTATTGATAAGTTACCAATTGAGGTCTGTGATTCAAGAGAAATTACAATGCATTATTTCGCCCTCTGTGATAAAGGACAGATAGATAGTGCTAATCACTTATTAAATAGAAAAATTGAGCAGCTAAATGGTTTAGAGGAAAATCAAGAAAAGTATCATGAATTTGCAGATATAGTCGAGCTCTTCGGCTATGTGAAACAAAAAGGTTTAATTAACGAAAATTCATTAGCTCTTAATAATAAAGTACTAAAGACCTATTCTGATATCCTAGACAATCAAGTAACTCACTTAGAGAAAGGCTTTCAAAGCTTACTCGAAATCATTAAAGATGAAAAAATAAATCCACAGTACACTGTGATTCTATTAAATCAGCTCACTCCAAACATAGTCACAGATGATAATGAGGCAGCATCTACTACTAAAGAGAAAGCTAAGCAAACTCTACTTAGCAGTGAGCAGCAAGACTTACTAGCAGAGGCTTTAAGACAGAGAATCCTTCTCAATCCCACTAATGCTATGCTCAGCGAAACTCAACTTAAAAAGCTTAAGACTAAAAGAGTAAATGAATTGGCGGATTTATTACAGTTAAGCAGTCAGCTAGTAGATTTAAAAATTTTTAAAACAGGAGATATAGAAAACTTACGAAAAGATTATGGGGACTGGAATATTATTAAAAGCATTGATCAAGAAAACATTTCAAGCATTTTTAATAATGCAATGCAGCAAAGCCTTTTCTCTAAAATACCAGAATATAAGCTAGATAATGATAGTAGTCAAGGTCGTGATAGTCCACTCTATACACTTGTTAATAAAGCTTTTGAGACGACTTTAAGTCTTGGTAATTTAGATAAATTAGAACAGATCTTAAATCAAGCACTGAAAGAAACCCCTATATTTCCAGGAAATGTAAAAAATGATTTAAAGCTTAGTCTGATGATTACAGACTATTTACTATCAGCAAATTTATTTGAGTCTGCTTCTGAAAAGAATTCTAAGCTTAGCGAGGAAGATAAATCTCCAGTGAAACAGTTATCTGGAAGTAAAGCAGAGACTAGGTTTAGTTCAGATGAGCTTAAGATAAATAGGCTACGCCGTAAGATGCGCCTGCATTTAGAAAAATTAAATATAGAGCAGAAAAAGGCAAGGCAGGAAGAAAGAGAAATGGCTAAAATTCGGGATAGAGATTTTAAAGATAAACCTTATACGAAATACAGTAGATTAGTATCTGAAATCAGTAAGCCTTTTATTAATCAAGCTCCAGCCTTAGATGCTAACGCTGATCTTATAACGACAGCCTTCTGTAGGATTTTAGATGATTATAAAATTCTAAAAAGGCGTTACCTAGATTTCCCTTTAAATGAAATAGATAAAGAAACTCTTCACTTAATTCTTAGCGCTGAGGAAAGATTAGAAAGGCTAGGAGCTATTGATAGAGCAGTTTTTAGGGATAAATAGATCACTCTGATAAAATTAGAAAACACTGGCTAAGGGCAATTTATCGTAACGAACTTCCCTAAATTAGTATCTAACCATTTACGCATTTCCTCTAAAGCAAGCTCTAAGACTCTTTCAGAAACTTCTTCGTCATCTAAATCTTCATCAGCAGAAGCTTCTGCTAGAACTCTATCTAGCAGCTTATCTCCATCGATGCTCATACCTTCAGCAATATATATATCACTGAGAAGAATTTCTTCTAAGATAATATCTTTCATATCTTCATCTGGATTAGCCATAGTCTCTGGTAGTAGAGATTTACCATTTGCATCTATAAGGTTTAATTCGAGCTTATTTACAAAAATCATATTTTCTGTGACTTTAAATTCTAGATTTTCAGCGACTTTTCTTAGATATTGTCTAATTAATTCATGTTTATAAAAGCGTGCATGCAGCGAAGCTTGCGTTTTTTTCGCTTCATTAATTACAGCCTCTAGATTTTTATAGCCAAGCTTCTGTGCTAGTTCATCTGAATAAGGGCGTTCTGGAAGAATCTCCTTATAAACCTGACGAATTTTAATTTTATAAATCAGAGTCTGACCAAAATATTCATCTTCGAGATAATAATCATCAATACTCTCATCAATCTTTAATTCGACCTCAAAAGTCTCTCCAGCTTTATGCTCTGTGATTTTCCTTAATATCAGATCTGGAAAGCTCATAGAATCAATAAAATCGAAAAACTCTTCTGACAGATCCTCGATTTCTTTCCCAGTATCCTTATCTATGACAGTCAGATCTAGTTTTACTTTATCTAGCATCTCTACTTTTTCGTAACTTAGTTCAAGCTCTTTTAATTTATAAAAAATATCATCTACTCTAGCTAAATAAGCTTCTGGATGAAGCTCTGGAGGAGTGAAATCTAATTCAAAACCTTTATAATGCTTTTCTAGTAAAGGCTTCTTAAGGAAAGAAACGCATTCAAAATAGATAGGATTCCCTTTACCTAAAGCTTTAAAATTTCTGATTCTATGCAAACCATCAATGAGATTATGGTTTACTCTCTTTCTCGCTTCGTCAATCCACTCTTCTTTAAATTCATCGAGTAAAAACATCTCTAGATCACTATCTTCTAAGATATCTTCCTCATAGTCTTTAAAGATTTTTTTTATATATTTCTTCGCTCGCTCATTTGGTAATTCGACAGAGAAGATAAGCTCCCCATCTTTATTTTCTTCAAGAATATTGACTAGCATAGGCATTGATTTTAACAGTAATTAAATCTAGCTAGTATTTATATTAGTGAATTCACTGAAGTTTTAGTAAACTCGGAATTGGGCTAAAGGCGCAAATTAGTAGCTTATGCTGCTTGGATATCTACTCTGCTCAAAACACTACTTTCTCTATTTTGAGCAGTACTTTAGAATTTATTTTCATGCTCAAGATATGGTTTTATGTGTTTTGAGCATAATATAATAGTAAGTATGCCTAATCCTATATTTATTGGCCTTAAAGCTGAATTAGATCGATTGGAGGCTCTATATAAGAAAAAGATAGCTAGTTTAGTTGTGCTAAAGGGACGAAGGAGAATAGGAAAAAGCAGACTCATAAAAGAATTAGCTCGCAGGAATGCTAAGCAGAGATTTAGGAGCTTTGCAGGACTAGCCCCAGAAAACGCCGTATCAGCACAAGAACAGAGAAATAATTTTGCACGTCAATTATCAACAATCCTTAAAACCCCACCTATGACTTTTGAGGATTGGAGTGATGCCTTAGAACATTTAAGCTTACATCTGAAAGCAGGTGATATTGTGCTATTTGATGAAATTTCTTGGATGGGTTCTAAGGATAAGACATTCGTTC
>DAISHM010000137.1:0-4828 GCA_036822535.1 Candidatus Caenarcanales bacterium | reverse complement strand
TTGATGCAGGCAGCTAAGCCTATTCAGAGTGCTTACTATGATGTAATTTTTAATATAGAGACACTAGAATCACTGTTTTATACCTTTAGCCAAATCTTTTCTTCTGAGGCTGCTAGAAAAGGTTTAAATCCTCTCTGGAATAAGCTTGGAGATTCTATCGCTTCCCCGCTTTTAAGTATCGAAGACAAACCTCGTGCAGAATACGGTCTAGCTCGAATTTCTATAGACGATGAGGGATCTTTAACTAAAAATATTAAACTTATTGAGAATGGTTATTTCGCAAATGCTATCTATAATTCATACACAGCGAATTTCTTTGGAAAGACTAATACCGCACATGCTAAACGCAGCCCTAAGTCTTCTCTAGACTTGGCTTTACATCAGCCTTTCATCAGCACTGGTAAAAGCTCAACAAAAGATCTTTACAGCGGTTCACTTGCCTATATCACTCGTTTAGATGGTTTACACTCTGGAGCTAATCTGAGCTCTGGTGATTTTTCTTTCGGTGCAGCTGGTCATGTACTTAAAGACGGAGTTTTTCAATATGCCTTTAAAGAATCTACTATTAAAGGGAATTTTTATCAGTTACTAAAAAACATAGCAGCTATCGCAGATGAAGAAAAAGCTTCTTATAGTAAAGATTTTTTCAGTCCAGAGATTCGCTTTAGTGGACTTAGTTTAGCTTCTTAAGGCTCCCTTAAAATACTGAGAACTCGACTTACTTAGAAATTCAAGAATAATACTTTATCATAGTGCTTTTCAGAACGATCTTTCAGGGTCTCTAAATTATAGATATCAATCTGATGAATGAAATCATTAATTTTAGGTTCGACAGCGATAGCCGTACTCTTAAGACCTGCTATATGACCTAAAATTAAAGCATGTAAACGCATAGAAGTTATAGACGCACCATATTTATTTAAACAGTAAAGCAGCTCATTAGGAGCGAATTCACTAGCTTTTAAATAAACATCATTCAATTCATTCACCACATTATTAGCTATACGATATTTACGAACTAAATCCATCGCTTTGCGATGCAGTTTAGCATCAGAGTCCTGCATCTCTAAAATAATGATAGGTGAACTAGGATCACTTAAAGTCTCTTCTATAACTCGATTTAAAAATCTTTCTATATAGTCATCACTGTACTCTGCTTTCTCTTTTTTAAGGCAAAGTATAGGTACTTTCGATTCTAAAGCTCCTAAGTAGTAATCTATTTTCGCTTTCACCTCTGGACTAATTTCATAATCTTCAGGGGTCTGCTTTAAGTTTTTATTAGAGTACAGAGTCCAAGCCAAATCAGCTCCATAGAAATGACTTATACCAGCCTCTTTTAAAAACTCAGCACTAGACTTATCACGCACACTAACGAAATTAGCTAGCTTAAAAGCCTTTTTACATAACCATTTAGCAATAGGATGCTCTAATGGGCCAATGCCTTGCGCTAAGTAAATAATCTTCATGCCTTTTAAATGAGCGAGCCAAGTAGTTAAGTAGTAATATAAAGGCGTAAGTAAACTAGTTTTATCTTGAAATAGGCCACCTAAACAAATCAGATATTCTCCAGAATTAAGAATCTTCAGGTGCTCCATTAATGAATTTTTACTAGATAGCTTAAGAAAAGGCGTTTCAGGGTAATGTTTTTTTAGTCTTCTTTCTACGATTTCGGCTAAAAGCTCATCACCATAATTCCCGTGATTAAGATAACCATGCAGTATGAACATAACTGTTATAATCATATCCTAGTGTCAGAGAGTAAAACCCGAGTTTTTTCAATAATTGCCCATATCGACCATGGTAAGTCGACCTTAGCCGATCGTCTCTTAGAGGCTACAGGTACTATCACTAAAAGAGAGATGAAAGAACAGCTTCTCGATAGTATGGACATAGAAAGGGAAAGAGGCATCACCATTAAATTAAATATGGCTCGCATGGAATATAAGGGCTATGTTCTAAATTTAATAGACACTCCAGGACACGTAGATTTCACTTATGAAGTGTCGCGTTCTCTTGCTGCCTGCGAAGGTGCTTTACTCGTAGTAGATGCGACTCAAGGCGTAGAGGCTCAGACTTTAGCTAATGTGTATTTAGCTTTAGAAAATAATTTAGAAATTATTCCAGTTTTAAATAAAGTAGATTTACCTAGTTCTGATGTCGAGAGAGTAAAAAAAGAAATTGAAGATATAGTAGGACTGGACTGCTCAGATGCTATAGAAATCAGTGCTAAAACGGGTTATAACATAGACAAGCTTCTAGATGCCATTATAGAACGTATACCAGCAGCTAAGGCAGAATTAGATAAACCTTTAAAGGCTTTAGTCTTCGATAGTTATTATGATGCTTATTTAGGTATAGTAGCTTACTGTAGGATACTAGAAGGTAGGGTGAAACGTCTTCAGGATGTACGTTTCATGCAAGCAGGTAAAGAATATCAGACTATAGAAGTAGGTTACAGGACACCTAATAAAAAAGAAGTCGAAGAGCTTAAAGCTGGTGATGTAGGTTACATAGCCTGCTCCATAAAAGAAATCCAGAACATAGTAGGTGACACTATCACTGGAGTAGATTTCCCAGCAGACACCCCTATACCAGGTTACAAAGCAGCTATGCCAGTAGTCTTCTGCGGTATGTATCCAGTAGATTCAGTAGATTACGCTAATTTAAAAGAAGCACTTGCACGATTAAAGTTAAATGATACTTCCATAGTATTTGAACCAGAGACATCTAATGCTCTTGGTTCTGGCTTTAGATGTGGTTTTCTTGGAATGCTACACATGGAAGTAATACAGGAAAGATTAGAGCGTGAATACGACCTAAACCTAATTATTACAGCACCTAGCGTTTCCTATAAAGTTTATATGACTACAGGGAAAACTTTAGTAGTAGATAATCCTAGTAATTTGCCAGATCCTACTCACCGAGACAGAATAGAAGAACCTTTTATGAGAGTAAAAATTATGCTCCCTAAAGAATACGTAGGTTCTATTATGGAACTCTGCCAAGATAAAAGGGGCGTTTTCATTGACATGAAACATCACAATGCTCTTAGTGAGACCAGCAGAGTAAATCTAGAATATGAAATTCCTCTAGCTGAAATAGTTACGGATTTCTTCGACCAAATGAAATCCTTATCTAAAGGCTACGCCACTATGGACTACGAGTTAGCAGATTATAGAGAAAGTGACCTAGTGAAGCTAGATATATTACTAAATGCAGAAAAGGTAGATGCTCTTTCTGCGATAGTTCACCGTGATAAAGCTTATGATGTCGGCTCTAAATTAGCGACTAAACTTAAAGATGTAATTCCACAGCACCTTTTCGAGATTCCTATTCAAGCTGCTATAGGTGGAAAGATTATAGCGAGACAAACTGTAAAAGCACGCCGCAAAGATGTATTAGCCAAATGCTATGGTGGTGATATTTCCCGTAAGAAAAAACTTTTAGATAAACAGAAAAAAGGTAAGAAGCGCATGAAGAATGTGGGATCGGTGGAATTACCACAAGATGCTTTTATGGCTGTTTTGAAATTGGATTAGTAAGAGTTTCCTTAAATACTAAGCACAAAATCAACTGGCATATCATGCTCTTCATGAGGTAATTTATCGAAGAGTAGTTCTTTTACTATAATTCCTAAAAAAAAAGTCTCAGGCTTCTGAGTATTTTTCTTTAAAGCAGCTATCAGACGATCATAATAACCACCACCTCGTCCTAGCCTATAGCCTGATCTATCATAAGCCAATCCTGGAACTATAACTAAATCCACAGAATTACAAATTTCAATAAAACCTTCACTAGGAACAGTTTTTGAGTGAGCAAATTGTGGAATCAGATACTCCTTATTTTTATAAATTTCTTTTAACTTATTTAAATTTAATTCATCTAAAAGAGCTTCATAAAATAAAATTTTTTGAGCAGATTGAAAAATTTCGAGTTTAGCCAATTCGATTAAGGCCCTTTCAGATGCAGCTTCAAGCCTAGCACTAAGCCTCAAACTCTCTAAAGTAGCTTTAGCTTCTAACCTTAGTTCTAACTTAGACTTAGCTAACATGATTATTTATCTTGGCATATTTATGCTTAGACCTTAGCCTCTTGTCTTTGAAATTTAACTATACCATTAGCAGCATCTTCCTCTTTACCTAAAAGGCCAGTATTATTTATCAGAGTCGCCATGAAAACCAGTCCAGCAGCTTTTTTCAAAAAACCACCATTAGCAAAATTCCCCACCATACCATTTCTCAAATCACCAGCATAGGCATTACCACTAGTAAGAACTTTAAATGCTGTAAAAATAGCAATAGCAGCGAATCCCTGTCCTATTAAGGATCCTAATTTACCATCTTCTAAATTAAAAATCTTCTGGCTTTCAGACTTCACTTCTAAGGTCTCTGCTGCTTTATTCATTACTAGATTAAAGTAAGTCTCTTTAGCTTCTGCTACTGATTTATCTTTAGCAGAAGGGTTAGAGCTATTAGATCCATCTGTGGTATTTATAAAAGCTTCAATGTAATCCTTGACATTCTCTTTACCAGCATCAGTACTCAGATTATAAGATGGATCACTTTTAATTAGCTGGTTTAAGCGATGTATCGCAATAGTAGTTTCCAATTTAACCTCTTTAAGCTCATATTGACTCAGCTTACCGCTAGCCTCTATCTCTGTCCATTTTGCAGTATTAGAAACTAAGTTTTCTTCTAGAGCCTTAGGATCACTGCCATTTATATGTTTAAGCAATTGAGTAGAGCCTAAAGCTATATTCACAGAAGCAATTTAACTAGAATTTAGTTTTAGCTCATCAGCACTAGCTTCTAGAAAATTTCTATCAAAT
>DAISHM010000136.1:0-4834 GCA_036822535.1 Candidatus Caenarcanales bacterium | reverse complement strand
ACTAATATGCATAGAGGGCTTAGTATCATTATGAAAAGGACATTTAGCGATATAACCAGCACCAGAACGCTTTACGGGAATATGATCTGATATTAACTCGACTATATCAGCTTTCTCTTTTATTTCGTTAATTGGTGAAGAAGATGACATCCTAAAAGCTAGCACTAATCATTTTAGCGAGCTTTAATATAAAAGAGCAGTAAACTTACTAAGGCTAAAATAAAATTTGGTATCCACATAGCGAGTGAAGCTGCTATACGCCCTGAATCACCGAAAGAGCTAAAAATAGCTTGAAACATAAAGAAAGAAAAGACTATTAAGCCTAAACTAATATAGTTCCAGTTACGAGACTCTCTCCTAGAGCTAAAACCTAATATAGCACCAATAAAAGCCAGAATTAAACAGGTAACAGGATAAGCAAAGCGCTGATGGAAATTAGTTTTCAGGGAATTCAAGCTACTAGTCTCTATATTTTCTTTTTTATGTAAATCAATTAAAGACCAGATTTCAAACAAATTCATCGCCTGAACTTTCTTATAAAGATAGGCTAAAGATAGTGGATTTGTCTCTGCACTAATAAACTTGTCTTTAAAATTATCTACCAAATGGTTAAAACCTTCTCCAGTCTCCATTTGCCCGCGATTAATAAAACTAGAATTCCCCTTACTAAGATCCCAACCATGTAAAGCAGCATTCCACCTAGCTTCTTTTGCTAAATAAATATTAATCAAACCATCTTCACTGAAATTTACGATAACTAAATTATTAATATCATCTCCACGTATGTTTTTAGCATAGAAGATTTGTTCTACATCCTTATCTGCATTATGTTTAGTGAAAGTAAAAGCTTTAATTTCTTTCACTGACTTTACCTTATGCTTAAATAAATTTTCTGAATAAGGTGCAGTGAGAGGTAAAAGTAATTCAGAGAGTAAAAAACAGAGAAAAATACCGATGATCCCAAATAAAACTACCGGTCTTAAAATTCGTAAATAGCTAGCACCAGCTGAACGCATAGCCGTAAACTCAGCTTGCAGAGAAAGTTTCTGGAAACTCAAAAAACAAGCAAGTAAAATGCAAATAGGGAGTACGTTTAAAAGAATTTTAGGTATATCTAAAGCGAGTATAAGAAAAGCAGCATACCAAGGATAATCACTGTTAGCGATTAACTTAAATATCTGCTTAAAGCGATCTATGCCAAGCCAAACACCAGAGATAATCCCTGCGGCACTAAAAAAAGGCAAAGTAAACTCGCTAAAGATATAGCGATCTATAGTCTTATATAGCTTAATTCAGAACTAGCTCCTGCTCTGTAAGTGTTCTTTCTATCTGAATTATAGATAAAGACTCCTGTAAACGCTTAATCGATGCAAGCATTTCCAATTCAGAATCTAATCTATTAATATACTTACCAACTCCCACACCATGAGCACCAGCAGTAATCGCTAACGCAGCGGTATCTGGGCTAATTCCAGAAGCAGTCATAATAAAAGTCTTAGTTAAATTCTTACTTAATTCGATGGTATTAGCTAAAGTCAGCATAACTTTTTGTAAAACACCTAAGCTCGCAGAAGCATTAGCATCAGCAGGAAGCGAACCCTCTGTCTGAACTATTTCTACTCCTAAGCTCTCTAGGCTTCTAGCTAATCTAACTTGCTCAGCCACATTTAAATGACCAGGCACTGTCACAGACAACATTACAGATTTGTCTTTAATGGACACTAAATCTTTAGCTAAATTCAAAACATCTTCGGCACTTAAATAAATACCTTCTTCATAAAGAGCCTCATAGTTACCGAGTTCTAAGATATCCGCCCCTAATTCCATCGCTCTTTTTAACTCTTCTATTTTCACCGAAGAAACCACTAAAGCAGTCTCTGGCAAAAGCTCTCTAACTGCTAAAACTATATCCTCTCTAGCAGAAATATCCACCGCAGTAGCTTTACTAGCTCTTACGGCATTAGCAATCTTTAATACTTTTTCTTTATCAAAATTATTAATCCCAGCGATGATCTTCAAAAAAGATCTAGTCTCAAGTGAGTCTCTGATTAGCTTATATCTAAAATTCTTTTCGTTTAGCATGAAAAAATTATATCACGAAGGAAAAAGATAATTTTAGAAATATCCTTCTTTCTTTTTATCTTCCATTGAGCTATCTGAACCTAGGTCTATGACACGATTTTCACGCTCAGACTTCTTCGCTAATTTAGCTTCATTAATAATTCCATCTATATCTACTGCATCTGAAATTATCGCACCAGTACACGGCATACAGCCTAGAGAACGGAACCTACACTTCATCACTTTAACTTCCTCCCCTGGACGAGGTTTCAAGTATTCCTGACTATAGTCTACTGGAATTACTATACCGTTACGAATAACGACTTCTCGTTCCTGTGCATAATAGATAGGTACTATAGGAATATTTTCTAATTTAATATACTCCCAAATATCTATTTCAGTCCAATTAGACAGAGGGAAAACTCGAATACTTTCTCCTGGATTAATACGAGCATTATATAAATTCCATAATTCTGGACGCTGATTCTTAGGATCCCACTGCCCGAACTCATCTCTAAATGAATAAACCCTCTCTTTAGCTCTGGACTTTTCTTCATCTCGACGTGCTCCACCGAAAGCCGCATCAAAGCCATATTTCTTCAAACCATCTAAAAGAGCACCTGTTTTTAAAGCACCACAGCAAGTAGAAGTACCGTATTTAAAGGGATTCATACCATTTGCAATAGCATCCTCATCACGGCTAATTAAAAGCTTCGCTCCAAGCTCCTTAGCAAAAGAATCTCTAAATTCATACATTTCTTTAAATTTATATGATGTAGCTATTTGCATCAATGGAAAAGAAATAGGGGAGGGATAAAAAGCTTTACGCGATAAATACAGCTTTACAGAAGAGTCTTTCCCTACAGAGTAAAGCATAACTGGGTTTTTAAACTCAGCGACCACTTCTCTAATAATATGGATGCTCTCTGCCTCAAGCTGCTCAAAATGACTCAGAGTTCTAGATTCTAAAGTTTGCATATGAATGGTATTTTATCATCATGTAGAGAAGATCGCTCTATAAAAGAAAATGGCTCCCACTAGATACACTAAAGCAGGAGCCATTACTGACATAAACCACAGAGCTTTGGGCTGGGGAAGCTAAATCCCTGTGATTAATGCTAGCCTCTACGAGAATACTAAGCATTAGTACTCTTCATAGATATTTAGTTTTAATGGCACTAAGGAAGAAGTGCCATTAAAGAATCTCAGCTCAATGAGGTAGAGAAAAGCTGACCTCGAATCGTGTGAGGAAATCCAAGCTGAGATTATACTTCTAGTGCCTCTAAAAACAGGGATCTTAAAACTGCTTTTAGAAAACTTTTCTAGAATTATGCAGAATTATTAATTGACCAATATCACAAGAGGATATAATATAATCCCTGAGGGTTGCTGTTAGTTCTGCTTCAAAAGACTTCCCAGCAGCCCTCTTATAGTTTTATACTACTTCTTTAGATATCGGTCTATTGCTTAAGCTTAGAAGTTCACCTAGATACAGTGAATCATTTCAGTGAGTTTATAGTAAAAATAAAATCATAGACGACTTCCAATCACAATTTAATAGTTCCGCTTCATCTATAAATATTTCATAAAATCGAAATATTTACAAGAAATTTTGTTATTATCTTGACGGAGGCTACTCCCTAAACTATCATGCCATGCCTCATAGTATTTTCTGTAATAGTTTTTTCTTCTAGAAACTGTAAAAGATAATTAGGACCACCTGCTTTATAGCCTATGCTCGATAATTTAGTACCACCAAAAGCCTGCCTACTCACTATAGCCCCAGTACAGGCTTGATTAATATACAAATTACCAACCTCAAAATTTTCCTTGGCATATTTAATATATTCTGGGCTACGAGAGAATATAGCAGCAGTTAGACCATAAATAGAATCATTCGCTAATTCTAGTCCAGACTTAAAATCATCTACCGCAAACAAACACAGTATCGGAGCAAAAATCTCTTCTGTAGCTAGTTTACTTTTAGGAGATACATTCTCTACTATAATTAAAGGGCTTATCCATGAATCTTTCTCCATCTTAGTAATTTCACCTTTAATCTCCAATACATCAGCCTCTCGCTTAGCGATATTCAAATAATTTTCAAATTTAACAAATGCCCTATTACTTATTAGTGCTGTAATATCAGTATCGGCTAGATATGCAGCCCCAAACTTTAAAGTCTTTGCAGCTTCTACTAAGCGATCCCTAACTTTCTCGTAGATACTCGACACTATAATCAAACGTGAACAAGCAGAGCATTTCTGCCCAGAATAAGAAAAAGCTGACCTTAATACTGCTGGTATTACTTGGTCTAGATCAGCAGTTTCATCTACAAGAATCGCGTTTTTCCCTCCCATTTCTGCTATTAATTTCTTTTTAGAATCCTTATTTTGATGAATAAGCTGTAAGATCTGCATCCCAACATCTTTAGATCCAGTAAAACTAATTAAATTCACTAATGGATGCTTAACTAATTCAGCCCCAATTTCAGTTCCAGAACCTAAAAGCAGCTGCACTACTGAATCTGCGCACTTTAAATCTTTAAAGGAAAAAGAATCATGAATAATTTTATTTAAATCACTAATAGCCCTATATGCAATTAACGGTGCTTCTTCAGAGGGTTTCACCACCACTGTATTACCAGTAACTAGAGCAGCTACCGTCATGCCTAATAAAATAGCTAAAGGGAAATTCCAGGGTGAAATAACGGCAGAGACACCTAAAGCACGATAGACATTTCTATTCGCCTCTCCTGGTAAAGATCTTAAAG